>JAHEHU010000015.1 GCA_024639765.1 Eudoraea sp. | reverse complement strand
GAACCCAGTCCGGTGAATTTACCTTTCCTTGGCTTTGAAGGTCCCTTGGCGGGTGATTTTTTAGGGGAATTTAGAACTTCCATAGGGTTCTTAGGGGCGTCCTTAGGGCCTCTTAAATGCAATACCAAGCCATTCAAGAAATTACGAAGTACCTGATCACCACACTCTTTGTATTTCGGATGTCCTTCCTTACGGCAAAAAGCACCAATCTCACTTTTCGAGATTCGAAAATCTACCAGTGCCAGTATATCCACGATCTCATCATCCCTTAGCATAAGAGCAACCCGCAGCTTTTTTAAGATATCATTATTTGTCATTACAGAACTTTTTAGCAAGGTATTACAAAACAAGAAACAACACGCCTTAGTTACACTCTTAAATAATACAACACTCCTTACTATCCAAAATAAAACGCTTAGTAGGGCCGTGCGCTTAAATTAAACTGACATAAAGGCAGTAATGATCTTTAGATTGATGACAAAAGGGCAGCATAAGTAACTTGGTATATCCTTTGCCATATATGAGTTGTCTAATGTAAAACTTAAATTTAAAAGTCATGAGTATAGTAACACGCAAGAACGTTATGTTTCCTTCCTTAATGAATGAATTCTTCACGCCAGATTGGTTAGGAGGAAGTGAAAATTCTGCAGCTACACTTCCTGCAGTGAACATTAAAGAAAATGAGATGGGATATCTTTTAGAATTGGCAATCCCCGGAAAAAACAGGAACGATTTCAATGTAGAAGTAGACAAGGATGTATTAACTATTTCCATGGAGACCAAAACGGAGAATGAAAAAACAGACGAGAAGTATACCAGAAAGGAATTTTCGTATACTTCCTTTAAAAGATCCTTTACACTGCCCGAAACAGTGGATAGTGAGAAAATAAAAGCATCTTACAAAGATGGTATCCTTTCCTTTGATCTGCCTAAAAAAGAAGAGGCACTGCCTAAGCCGAAACGAATGATCGAGATAGGAAAGTAAGGTATAGAATGAAATTATGCTAGGTCCGCACTACGGGTCTTCATAATGGTTGGTTTGTTTGGTTAGTTGAATAGCGCTCCGAGTAATTGGAGCGCTATTTTTGTAAGGGTTCATTGAGAATGGCCAAACACATCATGATCCCTTCAAGAAAATTTCCCATTCTTAGATTTTCATTAGGGGCATGTATATTATTATCGGGATTCGGAATACGAATAGAAACAGCCGGGACCCCTAAAGTACGGACAAAAGGCGCTATGGGTTGCGATCCTCCTGTAGTCCTCATATTTACCACCTTTGTTCCAAATACCGGACGCATGGCATTGTTGAGGAATACACCTGCCTCAGAATCCATTTCTGTTCTAAAAGGTTGGGATCCCAGGCGATATTTGAGTGCAGCTAATTTAGGATACGATCTGCGTTCCAGATCCGTAGGGATGCTATCTACTAAATGATACCCTTGTGTTATTAAGTGTTCCTCTAACAAGTTTACCATACGTTCACCAGGGGTTTCTGAAACAAGACGCATATCGATCTCTATCACTACTACATCTGGTATGATAGTCCTTACTTCCTTCCCTACCCAAGCGGCCCTAAGGCCCCTGATATTGAGTGACGGGTATTGAAGTGACTCCTGATAACTCCCGCCTACCTGATCACTTTGAGCGATTCCCAGCCTTATTTTAAGACTGTCTTCATTTTCAGGCAGGGCATTCAGTGCTTTTTTCTCAGACTCCGACAATGTAATTCCTTCATAAAATCCTTTGATCCGTACCCTTCCTTTTTCATCTTTTAGGCTCGCTATAAATTTAGATGCTTCAAAGACGGGGTTGGGAGCAAAATTCCCATACTGTCCACTGTGTAATGGGGTCTTAGGTCCGTATATATTGATGGTAGCCGTGGCGATCCCCCTGGCGCCATACGTAAGTGTTGGCCAATTAGAGATATGGCGGGTTCCATCCATGATCAGGACCATGTCCGTGCTCAGAAGATCTCGATGTTGTTCAACAGCTTTGGCCAGGGTAGGAGATCCCAATTCCTCCTGGAAATCCATGATTACCTTAATATTAAAATCTGTTTGCAGGGATCGTTGTTTAAAAATATGCAGGGCGCTAATAAATGCCATAGCCGGCCCTTTGGAATCTGAGGAAGATCTGCCAAAAACTCGCCATTCAGGATCAACTTTTTTTTCAGTATTCCAATCGATCGTCTTCCAGGAACCGTCAGCCTCTTTGTGTTTGATCACCGGAACAAAAGGATTTGGTTGGTCCCATTCAGAGCTGTCTACAGGTTGCCCATCTATCTGTAGATAGAATAATATGGTCTTTTTATCTTTCGAGACTGTTTTTTCGGCAAATAGTAGCGGTGCACCCTCTGTGGAAAGGACCTGGGTGGTAAAATTTAATTTTTGGAATCTGTTTACGCACCAATTTAAATTATGGAGTATATCCTCTTCCTTACTGCCAATATTAGGGATCTCCAAGAACTGCATCAACTCACTTAAACCAACGTTTACTTGAGCATTAGCCGCCTTTCTGATCTCTGTGCCCGACATGGATTGGCAAGAGGCATCAAAAATGCAAAGGGACCAAAGGAGTGAAAGGAGAATAGTTTTTTTCATGGTCCCGGTTTTAGTTAATCCTGTTTTTGAAGACTTTTAATTTCATCCCTGAGCTTAGCCGCAAGCATAAAATCGAGTTCTTTGGCTGCTTTTTCCATTGCTTTGCGTTTAGTTCGGATCATTTTTTCTTTCTGTTCTTTGGTAAGGTATTCCAAATCTGGTTCTGCAGCTCTTAGTTCTTCTTTAATAAAGTGATATGTAGATACTGAGTTTTTAGCCAGTGCATTGTCCAGACTTTTATTAAGTGAGGTTGGGGTGATATTATTCTCTTTGTTGTAATTGGTTTGTTTTTCCCTCCTGTAGGTAGTTTCATCGATGGTCTTTTTCATGCTGTCAGTGATCTTATCCGCATACATGATCGCTTTACCATTCAAATGCCTAGCTGCCCTTCCAACCGTTTGTGTCAGCGATCGGTTACTCCGCAAGAATCCTTCCTTATCGGCGTCCAGAATAGCCACCAACGAAACTTCCGGGAGATCAAGACCCTCCCTAAGTAGATTCACTCCAATCAGTACATCAAAGATCCCTTTTCTCAGATCTTGCATAATTTCTACCCGCTCCAGGGTATCTACATCGCTATGGATATATCGGCACCGCACGTTGATCCGTGTAAGATATTTGGCCAGTTCCTCCGCCATTCTTTTGGTAAGAGTGGTTACCAGGGTACGTTCATCTTTTTCCACACGTTGTTGTATCTCTTCCACCAAATCATCTATCTGATTCTTGCTGGGGCGTACTTCGATCACTGGATCCAGCAAACCAGTAGGCCTAATGACCTGTTCCACATAGACGCCCTGACTTAATTGAAGTTCATAGTCTGCGGGTGTGGCACTCACAAAAATGGCCTGATTTTGCAATGCTTCAAATTCTTCAAATTTTAAGGGTCGGTTATCCATGGCCGCCGGGAGTCGGAAGCCGTAATCTACCAAATTTTCTTTCCTGGATCTGTCCCCACCATACATGGCATGCACCTGAGGAATGGTAACATGGCTCTCATCCACTATCATCAGATAATCGTCCGGAAAATAATCCAGAAGACAAAAAGGTCGGGTTCCCGGTTCCCTGCCATCCAGGTATCTCGAATAATTTTCAATACCTGAGCAATACCCCAGTTCCCGGATCATCTCAAGATCAAAATTGGTGCGTTCTTCCAGTCTTTTAGCCTCCAGGGGCTTGCCAATTTCTGAGAAATAAGCGATCTGGTTAACCAGGTCATGTTGAATTTGATGTATCGCATTCTGAAGAATATCCGGAGAGGTCACAAACATATTTGCCGGGTAAATATTTAAGGTGTCATAGACCTCAAGCAAGGTATTATTAAATGGGTCAAACGCCTCTATTTCTTCAATTTCATCCCCAAAAAAGTGTATTCTGAAAGCATGATCTGCATAGCTTGGGAAGACATCTACCACATCTCCCTTGACCCTGAAATTCCCATTCTTAAAATCAGCAGTGGTCCTGGAATAGAGACTTTGCACCAACTGATGAAGGAATTTGGTTCTGGCGATGACCTGATCCTTGCGAATGGTGATCACATTCTTCTGAAACTCCACTGGGTTACCAATTCCGTAGAGGCAGGAAACGGAAGCTACCACCAAAACATCCCTTCTCCCTGAAAGTAAGGAGGAGGTTGCACTTAGACGTAATTTTTCTATATCCTCATTTATGGATAGATCCTTTTCAATATAAAGTCCGCTGGTGGGGATATAGGCTTCAGGCTGGTAGTAATCATAATAAGAGACAAAGTACTCCACTGCATTGTTGGGAAAAAATTGCTTAAACTCCGAATACAGTTGGGCGGCCAATGTCTTGTTATGGGCAAGCACCAAGGTTGGCTTTTGTACCCTTTCAATCACATTGGCCACAGTAAAGGTCTTTCCTGATCCGGTCACCCCCAGTAAGGTCTGGTACCGTTCACCCTCATTCAACCCGTCTACCAGTTGCTGTATAGCTTCAGGCTGATCTCCCGTAGGCTTGAAATCAGAAACGACATTAAATTTCATTCCGTAAAATTACTAAAGACGCTTGGTTTGATGATCACTGTACGTATAGTTTTTTAAACATCATCGTTTCAATGAGAAATGTCCTATCAATTCACTATTATCATTGTCTATGGCTCTAAACCAATAGTCCGCAGCCGGGAGTGAGCCACCATTGATGGTGCCATCCCATCCCCTCGATGTTGGATCTATTTGCACCAATAATTGCCCATATCTGTTGTAGATCTCAATAGCTATCAGCGTAAGGTCTCCACTCATCTCCGGAGGGATGTATTGCCAGTAGTCATTTACCCCATCTCCGTTCGGAGAGAAAAATTTAGGAAAACCCTCCAGGCTAAGATCCTGAATGATCTGCTCCTCTGCAATACCGCAACCATTTTTGTCCCTTACATAGAGCCTATGTGTACCATATGGAATATTGTTAAAGGTGTTGCTGTTCTGGTAAGGCCCATTGATATTATCAATTGAGAATTCGTAATCTCCCATACCCGATACAAGTACGCTTATCCGAATTCCGGTGGCTTGCTCCGTAACGTTTACATCGGTGATCACAGGAATTTCTGAGCTCCTCACCGAGAAAATCTGAGAGGAAGGACATTCCAGATTCCCACTTTGAGGAATAAGATTATATGCCTCATAGCGATAATCCCCGGGTGCGCTGAACGTAACATTAGAAAGACTGGAAATTAGTGATTCATTACCATTACTATCAATTCTATACCAGCGATATCCGTCGGCGGTATCAGAAGTTGTATACGACAGTGGAAAATCACCTGCACAGGTAGCGATGGTATTTGGAAAATTGATCTCCGGATTGAGCGTTATTAAATCCCCTGTGGCAGGATCAAAAAACGGTCCGCATCCCTGCAGTGTGGAAAATATCTCTTGTTCGCAGCCAATGGCTTCCCCTGCTTCATTAAAGGGAACAATGGTTATAAAGAAAGTCTGATTTCCTTCCAATTCCAAAATTCCTGTCTGTGCAACTGCTGGAAACGCAACATTGTCCAGAATTTCGGCTGTGAATGGAGAATTTCCCACAGTAATTCGGTACCCGGTTGCTCCTGGAACTTCTCCCCATTCCAGAATAGGTGTCAGGGGGACATTAGTAGCACCATTAGCTGGAGAAATCATGGATGTGCAGCCTGGCAACACTGCTATTTCACTGGTCGTAAAATTGAATTCATTGCAGAGAAGTGCATCTCCTAGTAGGTTATATGGAATAATCTGTACATAGATAGTTGTATTTGGTGGAAGTTCCGGAACCGGTGTATAATTCAAATTATTACCCAGATCCACATTATCTACAAGATCATTCCCTCCGGGGGATGTGCCTACTGTCAATCTGTACCCTGTAGCCCCTGTTCTATAAAGCCAGCTGATATTGGTAGATGGATTTACATCTACTGCATTATTCACAGGTCTATTGAGTGACGTGCATTCCGGGATTTCTGTTATAGATGCTGTTGTAAAGTACTCACTGGTACAAGGTATTTCAATATTTCCATTCTGGAAATCGAAGAGGGTAATGGTCACATAGATCAGTGTATTTTCCGGTAGCCCCAGGGGAGGATTGTATGTGGTGGCGCTGCCTACAAATTTCTCATTTAAGATATCGGTCCCACCCGGAGAAGTACCAAGGGATATTTTATATGCCGGAATGTTGGCTACGGCGTTCCATGAGATGTTTGCATCTATTGCAACATCCACGGTACCATTTAAGGGACTGGTAAGGACCTGTGAGGGACATTGCTGGGAATAGGCAAACTGTGAAAGTAAGAAGATCAAAATAACGAACTTAATTGGGCTATGTCGCCAAGTTTTCTTTTGGTATGTTGATCTTATATGGTCCATACCTTAGCGTTTAAGGGTAAAATGACCCTGAACTTCTCGTCCGTCTTCTAATCGTACTCTAAACCAGTAATCGTCTGCAGGCATTATTTTTGAATTCACATTTCCGTTCCACCCAATATCCTCAGTTCGAATTTGGGCTACAAAGGTCCCATACCTGTCATAGATCCCCACAAAGGCATCTGACTGGAATTGTTCACTGAATCCGGTAAGTTGCCAATAGTCATTTATACCATCACCATTAGGTGTGAAGAACTTTGGATAGCCCATTAAGGCGATCTCTTTTTCTGTAACGCCACACCCCTTGGTATCTCTAACATATACCCGGGCAAATCCAGGAAGTACATTAGAAAAATAAGGACGTTGCTGGTAATTTATCCCATCCATGGAAAATTCATAGTTGCCATTGCCGCTTACCGATATTTCAACCGTATTATTCGCAGCAAAATCCCGAATTTCTATGTCATTGATAACTGCTCTTGTGGAAGAAACAAGTTGAAAACTCGCGCTGTTGCCACAATTAACTTCACTGCCATTGTTGTCATATACATAACTGGTTTGTAATTCGTAAAAACCCAGCTCCGTCAAGATGATATCCTGTCCGTTTCCAATGTCGATATTTCCGGATCCTGTCTTTTTGAACCAGCGATAGGAATCAAAGCCATCAGGCCCTTCCAGCAGCACCGTTCCGTTATCCGAACAAAGAATATAGGTCTCTTCCATTGCCGGGACAGGCGAGGCGTTTACAATGAGTTCTATGGCTTCAATGCCAAGGCATACATTTCCTTCTGAAAGTCGGGCATAAAGGAATGTTGAGCTTGTGGTCAATGAGAGTTCCGTAAGTTCATTTATTTGTGATGCTGCGTCACTAATACTTGCATATAACGCTACGGTGGTCAGGGGATCGGTATAATTCTCAAGGATGGTCTCAAGGTTGAAACTACTCTCCAATACATCATCCAATGGATAGTCATCACATGTATAAACGGGACTGAAGTTACTGGGAACTATGGCAGCCGGTGTTACCTCCAATGATATTTCACCCGTATTGGTACAACCTAACGTATTCACTACTTTATAGTACAAAACTTGATTGAATGGTTGGGTGTTCATATAGTTCTGACTATTGGAAATAGGATTATCAGCAATTCTATCTGCCTGTGTTTCGTAGAAAAAGAAATTCAGATCAGGATTGTCATTTATTTCATCCAGGTTTATTAAAGTAATGCCATCTGTCGGGTCATCTGGCCCCACATCGCACTGACTTAAGGTGAGGGTCGGATCAGGAATGGGTAATATATTGATAAGGGATTCTCCAATGATTGGGCATTCCAACGGATCAGCAGAAAGGATCTCTACCCGATATCTTCCGGAATCTGTATCCGAGGTTGTACTTATAGTATACATGTGGGTGTCAGCAGATGCAATAGGTATCCCGTCCTTTTCCCAAAAATATGTGGCCCCCGGAATACTGTCAGCTTCCAGTACCAATGGTTCACCGCTGCACAAGGTTAAAGTACTGCTTGTTGTTCCGTTTGTATTTTGTATCAGGTCCGTATTGCCAAAGAAGGATTGAATGAAGGGAGGTAACCCCTGCATTGCATTTTTACCGTTCAGATTCACGGCATTGTGACTATAATCAGAAGCCGATCCCACCTCATTCGGATTATTGATCACTCCTAAATAGGGGGTTCCCTCGTTATAGCTATTGGTGATGGTCCTATATATCTTTCCATTTTCGCCTTGCTGTAAAGCGCCCCTGAAAATTGATCTACTATCTAGTTCTATCAAAGACGCATCAATATCTGCACTTGTAATATCGAACTGCAACAAGGAAGAAGAATGATTACTACTTCCTTCTATGTCATTAGTGGCATGTACATATAATAGAGTGCTATTCGGGGAAAATTCAAGTCCGTAAGGATTTTTGTTTATACCGGGGATCGTTAAAGATTGCTGATTTGTAATGCTCCCGGTAGCTTTATCAAAATCATAAATAAAGAGGCCGTCCGTAAAATTGGCAACGGCTAATTTGGTTCCGTCAGGTGAAAATTTTAGATAACCCCTTGGATCTTCAATTTGCAGATTGGGAAAGCTTGTTTTAACCGGTGCCGCAAGAACCCCTGTGGCATTTACCTCATAAGCATAAAAAGTATTCAGAGCGCCACTTTCTCCATTTTGAGACGCAAGTGTAACTACCCAGATAGATTGCTCAAAACAGTTTTTGATAACGGCAGTAATTTTCTCCGAACAATCTTCAAGGAGTGGAATATTCTTCTGAATAACGGCCCCCAATCCACTGTCCCCGGAGATATCCACTATTGAATAATTGAGCCCATAATCGGGATCACCCTCAAAGGGCGACGTATCTACTGTGAAGATAATAAAGAGCTCAGGATCCTCTGGTTTTGGAATGATCATGGCAGATTGAGTGCTGGATGGATCGCCAAATAGGCCCTCCCCATATAGCATAACCTCATGGTTTTTGTTATAAACAGTGATCCCATCGGTATAAAATAAGAGGCCACCAAAGGCATCAGAGATGGTTGCACAACCCTCTATGGTTTCTAGCTTACTTTTTTTTGTATTGGTAATACTACCGTCATTGTTAAACAGTATACCTGCACCGTTTCCAAAAAACCAATTAGACGTCTCTCCCTGACTAAAGAGCAGGCATGGGTATAGGAGCCCAAAAAGGACGAAAGAGGTGATCTTTTTCATAGTGTCTTCGCAAACACTACAATATACTACAAATCTCTCTTTTTCAATAAAACATAGGACAAATAGACAAAAATCCAAGTCCAGACCAAGACGATGAGGATCTCGTACCAGTGAACATGGTAGTTCAAGGTTACTTTTTCACCAATTTGACTAGCTACCGTCTGAACTGCATTAAGGCGGGTGAAGGGTTCTTTGATAAGGTTGAACATAGAATTCAGCGGGAAGAAACCCATAACTGCATCAGTAGTTTCTGAATCGAAAAGTTTCCAACGGATCATCCCTCTGACAAATCCTTCAAATACTTGCCATAAGATGAGGAATCCAAGTGCAAAGGCCGATCTTTTTACCAGTACCCCAAGAAATAAACAGAAGGAGAAAAACCCAACCAATTTTATAAAGAATGCCAATAGAAATTCAAGATCCGAGAAAATAATGGAAAGCTCGTTATAGTCAGAATAAATAAGTCCAAGGATCATGGAGACCACAAAAACAAATACCGTAGAGATCAAAGCGAACGAAATGACCGTCAGGAATTTTGAGAGTACAAATTCCTTCTTCGAAAGTCCGTCTATCAGGTTTTGTTTGATGGTCTTATTGCTGTATTCATTAGACATCATGGAGACAATTACTATTGCCAGGAAAAGTTTAAAAAAGGCCGTAACGAAGGTGTTAAAGTGCCAGATATAAGGAAAATTGAAGATGCCTTGTTCCGCAAGATGAAATTTAATGGGGCCTATGTCAAATTTGATGGCGGCCACCAGGGCAATAGACGTAAGCAGCACGAAATAAGCTATGATAAGGAACTTGCTAGATCTGTTGTTCCAAAGCTTAATGAACTCTATTTGTAATAGCCTTTTCATAGGATTTTACCCGTATTGTTAGTTGTTAATGTTCTTTGTAAGTGTTAGGAATTGTTCCTCAAGACTCTCTTTTCTCATCACCAGATGTGTTAGGATGATACCATTTTTAAATAAGAATTCATTTAAGGTCCCTGGATCCATTTTTTCATTTAACACTGCCGTGATCAATCCACTCTCTTCTTCTATCTTTCCAAACCTCGGATCTTCTTCCAGTAACTTTACAAGGGCCTCAGATTTATTACTTTTTAGTTCTAAATATCCATGACTGGCCAACATATTATCAACCCTTCCCGCATATAGTTTTTCTCCTTTTCTAAGGATCACCACATGGGTACAAACTTTCTCAACCTCGTCCAGTAGATGTGACGCCAATAAAATGGTGGTACCCCTGGAAGCGATCTTTTTTATGATCTGCCGTATTTGATGTATGCCTTGGGGGTCGAGTCCATTGGTGGGCTCATCCAAAATGAGGATCTCCGGTTCGTTCAGCAGTGCTGAGGCTATGGCTAAACGCTGTTTCATCCCCAGGGAGTACGTTTTAAACTTACTATTCTTCCTTTCCCAGAGCCCTACCAGTTTCAGCGTATCCTCAATCTTATCCTCGGAGACCCCTTTTATCTTACAAACCAGTTTGAGATTTTTTAAAGCGGACATGTAGGGATAGAAGTTTGGACGTTCAATAATGGCGCCAACCTTTTTTAAAGCATCATGGGTTGTAGTTTTCCCATCGAACCATGTAAATGATCCACTTGTGAGGTTTACAACATTCAGGACTATGCCAAGGGTGGTCGATTTGCCACTGCCGTTCGGTCCTAGTATTCCATAGACATTGCCTTTTTCTATAGAAAAGGAAAGATCTTTCACAGCGGTAAGATATCCGAACTTCTTTGTAAGATTAGAGACCGTAAGAATCGTTTCCAAATAGTTAATAGTTTAGGCAGTTTATAGTAACTTGACGAAGAAAACCAGAAATTGTTACAAAAGAATCAAATAAAAGGTAATTTCCTATGACTCAACAACGGCTGATGTCCAAGAGAAAGCCCTCCTTTCCGGTGAGCAAAAAACTCGAAACATTCCTGGAAACATACAAAAGGAAAATTGAGATTCCCATTTTTTATGAGGATCTACTCAGATTTGCAGGATCTGTGGTGGTCTATGATGATGATGGTGAAGATACCTTATGGGTGAGGGCGTATTATTCCGATTCTGACCGGAAAGAGATTGATCTAAGTCTAAAAAAAGTCTACTCCATTCTACATTCAGATGGCACTGATCATATTTTTCAGTATCTCAATATCGATGCGGTGGATTATTGCACCTTTGGTAACTCCAAACCTTTTAGAATAAAGGTTCGAAATATCTTAAATGAGAACTTCACTTATTTTTATGTAAAAAAGGCTGATGCTTCGCGCATTTATGGGTTAGAACTAGAGCATATGCTCTCCCCTTATAACCTGAATTACCTTGTTTTTAAAAATACACTCATAGAGGAACATATTGCAGGGATCCCGGGCGATATTTTTATAAAAAATATGTTACCCAATTGCTCTGATTCTGAAAAGTCACAGTTAGCCAAAGAGTTCGTAAAGTTCAATGAACGCTCTATGATCCAATTATTGGGTGACATGCGTTCTTATAACTACGTGATCATTCCTATCCATGATTTTGACCATGTTGTTTACAGAATACGGGCCATTGATTTTGATCAGCAGTGCTATGAGGGAAAACTCAATGTCTACCGTCCTCAGTTCTTTAAAGAAAATTTAAAGATGGTAGAGTTGGTATCAAGTAAACTGCTCGAAAATTCCATTGAACAATACAAGGTTGAAGAACGCTCTATAATTGCCAAACGGATCATTAGTGCCAATAAGCGTATAAAACGACTTGTGAGTGCTTGCAAAACAGATAAGATCTCCCTTCCGGAGAATGTTGAACGATTAAAGATGGAAATTTTCGAATTCACTCATGATATAAAATTCAAAAAGTGCAAAACAATGGGGGAGATACTGAACCTTACGTTAGATTTTGTCAAAAGAAATTATGAGAATGTTACCATGAGACAGATCATTGATAAGAAGATCAATTTCAAATAATACGTAGTCTAAGGCCATAATTTCATGTAGGTAATACGTGCATTACTTCATTTCCTTGTTAAAGTATACCAGATAATAATACATCTGTTTTTCCTCATCCCAGCCTTTCTCTACAAATCGTTCTGCCGATTCCGGATTTATAAAATCCATGCGGATCTGTACGTTGGTATCCAGATTTATAACATTTTTAATCTTCTTGCGGGAATCTGAAACTGCTTTGTTGGCAATAGGGAAGGTTGAAACATCCTCAATACTGTATTTGGGACCTCTTTCCACTTTGTAATGCTTAAACTCAGGGATCAGTTCCGGATTCTCCATTACTTCATTGAGAAACAGTGATTCCTCAAAGGCGTCATTTTTTGCAAAATGGTTTACTGCCCGGTTCATAAAAAGTACTTCTTGTTGCTTGTCTTCTGCGGGCAAGACCACGTCCTTGGCAAAGTTCTGGCAGAATTTGAGATAATTTTTGGTGTAAAAATTGTCGTCCGGGAGTACATTGACCCCAAGAAAATTTTCAAGCCAATACTTGGTGTCATAGCGGTTGCTGTCTACAGATAAAACTTTGAACCCTTCTTCTGACATGGTGTTAAAAATTAGGCAGCCTTTATCCAATTTGTTGAGATTCACACCTTGTTCCAGGATCATTTCAAGATGAGCGCCTTTTTCCCGGAATTGTAAAAACTCTTGTTTGATCTCGCTCTTAAAGATCCCTACGGCTTCCATCTTTTCATTATCAAGTACCATATTGCTGAAATGGGCAACAAATACCTCACCACCCTTGATATGGGGATGATTTGATTGTTCGTACAAAAACCGCGTTATTATTTTGGCGTTTGCTTGCAGCGTGGTCGGATCCTCAAAAATGGCCCTGGCAGATTTATAGATCTCATTAAATTCAAGGTCTGCTTCATGGGATAATTTAAAATAATTCTCTTCCTTTTCCCGAAAGGGCTTTAGAAAAAATTCCTTTAAAAGACCCCTTGTTTCATCATTGAGGGGTTGAGGCTCTTCAGAAAGGAAGAGACCTTCATTTTTATGTTTGTTACCAACTCGGTGTAGCGATAAGGTATCGATCTGAGCATTGTAAAGATTGATCATAAGGAAAGTGGGGTTTAAAAAAGAGTTGGGATACTAAAATAGTTCATATGGTTTGTTGTGGTATGCAGAAGCTTAATTCCAGTTTTCTTCAAAATCAAGGTCGTCATAACGATCAAAAGTTTCATCAAAATCGAAATTAGGATCTGCTTCAAAATTCTTTTCCGGGGGAGATTCCGGAAGTTCTCCAAAACTGAAAAGTACGCTGGGATAATCATGTCCCTCGGTTGTTTCAACTATATCAGCTAATTCAACAAAGAAGGTCCACATGCTTAAGAAATCATATACGTAGATCAATTTTGGAGTTTGTCGCGTAAGGATATCTTCCAGTATTGTTTCGTTCATCAAGCGAACTGAGGCAGTACCTTCACTCATATCGAAAAGGGCGATCTCTTCATCCTGGTTCCAATTTTCATCACAGGTATAAAATGATGCCATTTCATCACCCAAAAAGCCAAAGGCCTGGGTAATGGCGTTATGAAAGTCTTCCAGGGTATTCTCTGCCTCTATCTCGATATCCCTAAAGATATCCTCCTTGGCATCCAAAATGATCCTGATCTTATAAATCATGGTTACTGCGTTTACCTGGTGGCAAAGTTACAAAGTTTCAATGGTTGTTCTGGACTTTTGGGTTTCCAAAACCAAATAAAATTGAAGTCCAAACAAGAGGGACGCCAGCACAAGATGAAGCGGCTGGCTCCCAAAAGGAAAATCAAAATAATACATCGCTATACCGGTTAATATTTCGATGCCTATGAGTGTCAGGACCCAATATATCCTGGATAACCCCAATTTTTTAGAGATAATTTGATAAGCGATCCAGGCATTACAAAGGACAACCAGGATAGAAAGGGAACGGTGGATGTAAAATTGCACTTGGGGTTCAGCGAGCCAAAGCATTTTGGCTTGCTCGCCTAGTAAATCTATTTGCTGATCCACAAATTGCCTTACTTGTGTTCCAAGGATAATTTGAACTATTGTTAAACCCAATGCCAGCCATAAAAGCCTATGAATTTGGCGGTTAGCCTGGTTTAAGCCTACTGCAGAGCTGGTTTTTTCTAAAACATAGATTAACAAAGCGACAATTAACAAGGCCATCATCATATGCATGGTTATCCTGGCCGGGAGCAGGACGGAATATACTACAGTGGCGCCGAGCCATGCCTGAAAAAGCATCCCCAGGACAATTATCCAGGATATGATCGTGATCTTTTTATTTGCTTTCCAAAAATAAAATGAGGCAATCGCCATAAATAGTGTGGCAAGTCCGGCCAAAGCACCCAAAAGTCTGTTGATGTATTCTATCCAGGTGTGTGTAGCATTAAAAATAGCATAATCGTGTTTTTGATAAGCGGCCCAATTTGCCTCATTATAGGTATTTCCCGTAATATGGTCTTTCGTAGCTACCCATAAAGACTCGTTTCTAATGATCACCTGACCTTCCTCAAAAGATCGTTGGGGTTGCCACTCCAAAACCGAAGCTTCCGTTGGCGGGATGTAATATCCAAAACACTTGGGCCAATCTGGACAACCCATTCCGCTTCCTGTCATCCGTACCACGGCTCCTGCTATGATCACCAGATAAACCAGGATGAGCGATGTTTTTGCAAAGGGGCGATATAATTTGATCATATGAGCCATATTTTGGCCTACAAAAATACCACTCTTTTCAGAGATACGTATGGCACCAAGCAGGCAGTTGAATAGATTAAATACATGGGAGATAAATGGAAGCTATTTTGCAAGACCCATAGCCTTTGCTTTTTGAATCATGTACGCTTTGGCAGCCTCGTATTCGTTTGGGATTTCCCCTTCAAGGATAGCTTCTTTGATGGCATCTTTGATCATTCCGATCTCCCTGGAGGGTGAAAGACCAAAGGTTTGCATGATCTCTTCCCCGCTAACAGGCGGTTGAAAATTTCGAATGTGATCTCGTTCTTCTACTTCCTCGATCTTTTGACGAACAATACTAAAATTATTCTTGTATTTTTTTTGTTTCCTTGGGTTTTTGGTAGTGATATCTGCTTCACATAATGTCATAAGATCGTCAACGTAATCACCGGCATCAAAGACTAAACGACGTACCGCAGAATCAGTTACGAAATCCTCCGAAAGTACAATGGGCCTGGAACTCATTAATACCATCTTCTGAACAAATTTCATCTTTTCGTTCAAAGGCATGTGCAGTCTTTTGAAAAGCTTGTATACCATCTTGGATCCTACGAACTCATGCGCGTGGAAGGTCCAGCCATTTTTTTTGTCGAATCGTTTTGTAGGAGCTTTGCCAATGTCATGAAGTAATGCAGCCCATCTAAGCCAAAGATTGTCAGTGGTCCTGGCAATATTATCTACCACCTCAAGGGTATGCCAGAAATTATCTTTGTGTCGCTGGCCTTCCACTTCTTCAATTCCCTGTAAAGCAATTAATTCAGGGAGGATCATCCCCATTAACCTGGTCTGATGTAAAAGTTTGAATCCAACAGAGGGTACATTACTCATTAGGATCTTATTTAATTCATCCACAATACGTTCATTGGAAATGATCTTGATCCTATCTTTGTTCTCCGAAATTGCTTCAAGCGACCTTGGTTCTATTGTGAAATTTAGTTGGGAAGCGAAACGGATGGCACGAAGCATCCTCAAAGGATCATCAGAATAGGTTATTGTAGGATCTAAAGGGGTCCTGATCAGTTTTGTTTTCAGATCGCTTACTCCCTGGAAAGGATCTACCAACATACCGAAATTGTCTTCGTTTAATGATAAAGCCAGGGCATTTATGGTGAAATCACGACGTTTCTGATCATCTTCAAGCGTGCCATTTTCCACTACGGGATTTCTGCTATCCCTGTTGTAACTTTCCTTTCTGGCACCTACAAATTCTACTTCCTTATCCTGGTATTTGAACATGGCGGTCCCAAAGTTCTTGAATACGGTAACCTCGGGTTTTCCCGGAGTTAAGGATGCCACTTTTTTGGCTAGTTCAATACCACTGCCAACAGCGACTATATCGATGTCCTTAGGAATCCCTCTTTCTAAAAGGAGGTCCCTGACAAAGCCACCAATAACATAACAGTCCAGGGATAGTTCTTTAGCAGCTTCGGAGATCGTTGTAAAAACCGGTTCTTTTAAGGCTTCCTTGTAGTACGCACGTATCATATTATTCCCGGATCACTTTGACAGTCCCGTCATTGCCTAATTTTAAGATGGAGGATGAGGAACCGTTGGTTTTTTCTCGGTCTAAATTTACCACATAGTCTACTCCTTTTAAAATGGCCTTACTTATTTTATTAAAACCGTTTGGCGTAGGTTCTCCTGATATATTGGCTGAGGTAGATACAATGGGCTTACCGAACTTATTTATGAGATATTGGCAAAACTTGTCAGAGGCTACTCTAAAGGCTACGGTATTATCAGCAGCAATGAGATTTTTTGCTATTCCTATTGGATTGTCATAGATTATGGTGGTTGGTTTTGTGGCGAGGTCGATGATATCATAGGCCACATCCGGCACCTGATCTACATGTCTTTCAAGCATAGCAACATTACCCACCAAACATATCAGTGCTTTTGTGTCAATCCTTTTTTTTAGGGCATAAATTTTCTTTACTGCTAATTCATTGGTGGCATCACAACCAATTCCCCATACTGTGTCAGTTGGGTAGAGAATTAATTCACCTTTTTTCAGGGACTCTATAGTTCGCTCAATCTCTTTGTTCAAAGAAATAATGGTTTGTGGGTTAATGAATATATTTTTGACCTTCTGGTATTTCCGGCAACTGAAGATAATCACCAATAATTGTATTGTAATTGTCTGGTGCAAAATCCATCCGTCCGTCGGTAGGATAAAAGGTCATTTCTCCAAAAATTATCCTGCCATCCAAGTTGTATAGATCTACCCTGACAAAGGGGAAGTCTGCCGCCAGTGTTCTGGCCACATTTTCCATTTCGACACTATTTTTTGGAATTTTTACCTCACCTTTATAATCTTCAATCCCTATGGTTGTAAATGCAATTTTCTTCCACTCTAAATCCACATAGCTGCGAACGTGCCCTGATTTTCTGTCCAGATCTACCTGTATGAATTTTGGTTCTCCCGCAAAGCAGAAGTATTTATAATCACTTATGGAATCCTTCCCTTCTTCTTCTAAAAATTCTTCGGCTACTATTTTTGGCACAACGTTTTTATAGGCCCATTCCAATCCACCCCTGTAATAGTGATTTTTGGACATCCACTTTCTAAATAAATATTTTGCCTTAAGTTTATTGAGCTTCGATTTATCGGGTACTAGAAGATTGAAGTTATAACCATGAGCACCTTTAAGAACAAATTTAGCAGGTAGGCATTCAAAATCTACATCCCGGGAGTTGTAATAAACACCTATTAGTTTATTTAAGTACTGAGGGCCCACTTTTTCTTCTACATACGATCTAACTTCGTATTTGTCTACCAGCTGTGTTAGGATTGAGGGTTTATAAAATACTTTTAACCATTGCAGTTTTTGGTTAAATTCAATAGGATTCGAAATATCTATTTTTTTCCCGGTATAATATTCATAATATACAGAGACATAAAATGCCGGAGGTAGGAATTTCATTTTCTTCAACACAGCTAAAAGTAGCTTTCTCATTCCCATTTTGGAAGGTACATTTGTCGTCAAAGATACTTAAATATGTTGTTTCAGATTTTATGGATATGGGTCGGGTGGAATCCTGAACATGCAAAAAGAATTTTAAGTAGAGGGGCTGAAGACTTTTTTTCAGAGGAAGGCAAGAGTGAGTATATTATTTTCCCAGTATGATCTGGTTCAGATTAAAATGGTTGTTAAGCTCTTCCCAGATTACTGTATTTTTTTCTTGAGTTATATTGTCCTTTTTTAGGGCAACCTTTTGGCTGCCAATAATAGGAATAGGCTCTTTAGGTGTTGTCTCGGCCTGTGAAGTTATGGTACCATTAACCAGTGCCATGGCTTTGAACCAAAGATCATCTGCTGTTGGTGTCAGTCTCATAAACAGATCAGAGTCAATTGCTTGTTTGGATAAACTATTGGGTGGGTATAAGATACCCCAGGCTCCAATGGCCACCGTTGCTCTGAGGTTGGGTTCATTTTCGTCGGGATAACGCCAAAGCTTATAAGGAAGCGGGTTGCCTACATCATCATGTTTAATGGTTATTGTACAGTTCCCTATGATATCTTTGGGGTTTTTAAGGTGTTCTTCGTATAGCAAACGAAGCCAATTCTTCCGATATATCATATCATCGTCACAGGTTACAATCACTTCATTGGGATATTTCTCAATACTGTGAATTAGTTTTCGGTGAGATGAGGTAAGGTCCGAAAAGCAAATTTCAAAAAAAGCTGATTGCAGTGAAACAAGATTATGGGGCAGCTTATTTCTCAGATCATTATTTAACCAAAGCACAATCTTTTTAGGAGTGCGATCCTGCATTAATAAACTGCGAATTACGATATGAAGTGTTTTTATTCTGCTGGGAATTGAGGTTAGTGAAACCACCACGGGTAAGGGCTCATTTTTTGAATTTAGCAAGCGCGATGTTGGTACTAGAAGGAGCCTAAGGCTGTGGAATAAAGATGGACCAAGTTCTTTAACAACTTTCATTCAAATGACTTTAAAACTCAAAAACATTAGTAATATTTTATTTTTCACAAAACGAAATATTGACAGAAAATTATAAGGAACACCTTCTATATTATAATGAAAAAGAAGTTCTTCAAAGATAGTTAAAAAGACTTTTCTATTTTTGTGGCAGTTACAAAGCTAAACATGGAGGAGCCAAAGATTTCAATAATAGTAAGCACTTACAATTCAGAAGATTGGCTTGAAAAAGTACTTTGGGGTTTCGAGTATCAAACTTTTAAAGACTTTGAGGTGGTGATAGCAGACGATGGTTCCGGCCCCGGTACCAAAGCGCTTTTGGATGATATGGAAGAAAAAGTGTCATATCCTATAGTTCATGTTTGGCAGGAAGACGAAGGGTTCCAAAAATCGAGGATCTTGAACAAAGCCATCGTAGCCTGCAATTCACCTTATATCATAATGACAGATGGTGATTGTATTCCGCGGGAGGATTTTGTGGAGGTGCATTATATCAATAAGGAACCGGGGTTCTTCATATCTGGGGGGTATTATATGCTTCCCATGAATATTTCACAGGCCATTACAAAAAAGGATATCGAGGAACAGAACTGTTTTAATATCAATTGGTTAAAAGAGATGGGAATTCCCAAGACCTTTAAAAACAACAAGCTTACAGCCAGGGGATTCATTTCAACATTGTTCAATACATTCACCCCAACAAATGCAAGTTGGAACGGACACAATTCGTCCGGTTGGAAAAAGGATATTTTAAACGTCAATGGTTTTGATGAACGTATGCAGTACGGTGGCCAGGACAGGGAATTAGGAGAGCGACTTTTTAATTTTGGGATCAAGTCAAAACAGCTAAGATACAGTGCTGTCTGTGTTCATTTAGATCATAAAAGGGGGTATAAAACTCCGGAGTCTATTCAGAAAAACAAAGCGATACGAAAAGAGACCCGTACCAAAAAACAGGTGTGGACCCACTATGGCATCAGCAAGTAATAAGCGAGCTCATTTTTTACTTCAAGACGTTTCAATTCTCGAAAGCGTTCCAAAACTCCCAGGGCGTTTAAATAGCAGATGGTAACTCCTTTTTTTCCATCTAATATACCAAGTCGCAATAGGTAATGGTTGATGAATTTCCAAGCTGGTTTTACAGCATAAAAGAAATAATTGAACCGTTTTTCACGATAAAAGTCTTCTCTGGCTTTTAATCGGCCATACGTCAGCATTTTTGCCTTGTAATCCTCATAATTCTTATAGCAGTAATGGATCAGCTTTTCATTAAGGATACCGGAAGTACCATCAACCTCAAGGGTTTCATGCACAATTTTTTTATCGGAGAATTTTGCTTTGTCTTTTTGAAATAAACGATAATTTTTATCGGTTTGCCAGCCACTGTAACGAAGTGGAGTTTTTTTGAACATAAATTTTCTGTAGAACCAATATGCTGCGTGAGGCTCGTCCTCCTGAACGGTCTCTTCAATTTCTTTCCTAAGTTCTTCCGGTACAATTTCATCTGCATCCAGGAATAAAACCCATGGATGAGAAGCCTGAGTTAAGGCGAATGTTTTCTGCAAAGTGAAATTAGAAAACGGATGTTGAATTACTGTAACTTTTGGATGCTCCAGCAGAAATTCATAGGTCCCATCCGTACTGTAAGAATCTACTACCACAATCTCATCAGCAAAGGAAACAGAATCAATACAGTCTTGTATATACCCCATTTCATTGAAGGTGATAACAAGTGCTGTAATTTTTTGATTCTCTTTTCTCATAGTAGTAGAATGTACTTAGACACTTAATTTAAACACAAAGTTATAACATTAAATTTGCCATAAAATTGTCTTCCGGGAAAAATTCCTACAAATTATACAGCGACATTATATTCTCGCAAGGCATTATTTAAGGAAGTCTTCAGATCCGTACTTGGTTTGCGTTTTCCTATGATCAGCGCACAAGGTACCTGATAGGATCCAGCCGGAAATTCTTTGGTGTAACTCCCTGGTATAACAACTGAACGGGCAGGAACCCTACCTTTTAATTCCACAGGAGCGGATCCTGTGACATCTATGATCTTAGTTGAAGCAGTTAGAACCACATTAGCGCCGAGCACGGCTTCTTTTTCAACTCTTACGCCTTCAACCACTATACAGCGGCTCCCAATAAAAGCGTTATCCTCAATTATGACAGGAGAAGCCTGCAAAGGCTCTAACACGCCACCAATTCCTACGCCACCACTTAAATGTACATTCTTACCTATTTGGGCGCAACTGCCGACTGTTGCCCAGGTATCTACCATAGTGCCTTCATCCACATAGGCACCAATATTTACATAGCTGGGCATTAAGATGGTTCCAGACGCTATATAGGCCCCATGTCTTGCAACCGCATGTGGTACTACCCTGATACCTTTTTCCTGATATCCTTTTTTTAGAGGAATTTTATCGTGGTATTCAAAGATCCCTACTTCCATGGTTTCCATTTTCTGGATGGGAAAATACAAGACCACGGCCTTTTTAACCCATTCATTTATCTTCCATCCGTCTTTGGTGGGTTCAGCACATCGGAGGCTCCCGGAATCAATAAGATCGATAACATCTCTAATAGCCTTCTGAGTATCAGGTTCTCTGAGTAAATCGCGGTTATCCCATGCTTTTTCTATGATAGATTGTAATTCTTTCATGGAGGTGAATAAAATTTTTGGCAAAGATAGGAGGTAGGCCGGGATTATGAGGCTGAATTTTATAGGAATAACAATTTATCCTGTATTTTTGCAAAAAATAAAATGTGGGAAGGATTATTGGCCTGGATTACGGGAAGGTAAGAACAGGGATCGCTGTAACTGATGAACTACAAATGATCGCTTCGGGCCTAACCACTGTGCTTTCGTCAGAGCTGTTGTCCTTTTTAAAAACGTATGTGGGGGATGAGAAGGTTAACTCTTTTGTAGTAGGGGAGCCTAAGCAAATGAATAATATGCCATCAGAATCGGAGGCTTTTATCGAACCTTTTATAAAGGTTTTAAAACAATCATTTCCTGATATACCCGTTTATCGACAAGATGAACGCTTTACTTCCAAAATGGCCGTTAATAGTATGGTGGCCTCAGGGATGAAGAAAAAATATAGAAGGGAAAAGGCAATGGTAGATGAGATCAGTGCTACGCTTATATTGCAAGGATACCTGGATCGAATAAAGTAGAGTGGAACGTATAATCAAAGCTTGAGGATTAAAAAAAATATAATATGATTTTACCTATAATAGCATATGGGGATCCGGTACTTAGGAAAGTGTGTACGGATATTGATCAGCATTACGAAGGTTTGGAGACCCTGATCAACAATATGTGGGATACCATGTACAATGCAAATGGCGTAGGTTTGGCTGCTCCGCAGATAGGATTGGCTATACGGCTTTTTATGGTAGATACCTCTCCCTTCGCAGATGATGAAGAGCTTTCAAAAGAGGAACAGGAACAACTTGCGGGCTTTAAAAAAGTATTTATTAACGCCAGGATCGTAGAGGAAACCGGTACTTCATGGCCGTTTAATGAAGGTTGTCTCAGCATTCCGGATATTCGTGAAGACGTAACAAGGAAAGATACGATCAACATTGAATACATGGATGAACAATTCAAAGTGCATACGCATACCTACGATGGACTTCTGGCGAGGGTTATTCAACATGAATATGACCATATTGAAGGGATCCTGTTTACAGATAAGGTTTCCAGTCTGAAAAAACGTTTGTTAAAAGGGAAATTGACTAACATTTCCAAAGGGAAAATTCAGGTAGATTATAAAATGCGCTTTCCATTGTTAAAAAAAGTACGTTAATAAAGGACGAATCAGTTTAATTTTCCATATTTGCGCCGAAATCATTGAAATCTATGAGTTTAGACAAGATCTTATCTATTGGGGGAAGGCCCGGATTATTCAAATTAGTGACTCAAACAAGGACGGGCTTCGTGGCTGAGTCTCTTATTGACGGAAAAAGGATCACAGTGGGTATGACCAGCAATGTCAGTGTTTTATCGGAGATCGCCATTTTCACCCTTGAAGAGGAACTACCTTTGGTAGCAGTTTTCAAAAAAATACAGGAGAAAGAAGATGGAGGTAAGACCTCAATAGGGCATAAAGAGGACAAATTAAAGCTGGAAGAGTATTTTTTTGAGGTTGTTCCGGATTATGATGAGGACCGAGTATATCCCAGCGATATTAAAAAAGTAATACAGTGGTATAATTTACTCCATAAGAATGGGATCACCGATTTTACCGTTGATGAAAAGGTTGATGCCGATACCGATAAATAATAAATCAGCTTTTTTTTACACTTTCTTCTAAGGGTAAACTTCCCGTATTAATTCTCTATATTAGGAGCTTCTTATAAATAAACTCCTGATGAAACAAACTATTACATTTCTAGTATTCTTTTCTCTTTTACTAATTCCTGTTCAGTCTCTCCTTGCACAAGATACCTTGCAGAAGGTAGACTCACTTAAAAAGGCAACCAAGGAATTACCGCTGGAGCCGGAACGTACTATTAACTTTACAACTTCTGAAGCCACCTGGATGTCACTTGATGTAAGTCCGGATGGTAAAACCATTGTCTTCGACCTTATGGGCGATATATATTCTATTCCAATTACGGGTGGCGAAGCCTCAAAGATCACCAATGGGATAGCCTATGATGTTCATCCAAAATTTAGTCCTGACGGAAAATCCATTGTCTTTATTTCAGATAAAAGTGGGTCCGATAATATTTGGACCCTTCGTTTAGAGGACAAAGAAGAAAAACAGATCAGCCAAGAAAGTCGGCTAAATTTCTTTTCGGCAGAATGGACAGCAGATGGCAACTATATTGTAGGCGCCAAGGGTAGAAGAAATATTAAATTCAATATTTACCACAAAGAAGGTGGAAAAGGAAGTGTCTTGTTCGGCGAGCCAAAGAATCTTAAGGTGATAGACCCTGCTTTTAGTGCTGATGGCAAGTTGTTGTATTTTTCACAAAGACGAAATGCCTGGAATTATAATGCCCAACTTCCACAATATCAAATAGGGACTTATGATATGGAAGATGCAGACATGGATGTGATCACCTCAAGATATGGTTCAGCTTTTACCCCAACCTTGTCTCCTGATGGTAAATGGTTGGTCTATGGTAATCGATTTGAGGCCGAAACAGGTCTTGTGATACGCAATCTAAAAACAGGAGAAGAACGTTGGCTGGCCTACCCGGTACAAAGAGATGAACAGGAGTCTATAGCTCCTTTAGGGGTCTTGCCAGCCATGTCATTTACACCAGATAGCAAACAACTTATTGCCTCTTATGGGGGGAAGATCTTTGCCATAGGCATAGAGAACAATACAGCAAAAGAAATTCCTTTTTCGGTGGACGTGCGCTTAGAACTGGGTCCACGCCTAAAATTCAACTATCCTATTGAAGATACTGCAGAGGCTTTTGTTACGCAGATCAGGGATGCCAAACCATCACCAGATGGAAAAAGGGTGGCCTTTACGGCCTTAAACAGGCTATATGTTATGGAACTACCTTCAGGTACTCCCAGAAGGTTAACCAGCAATGATTTTACAGAGGCTCAGCCCAGTTGGTCACCGGATGGAACCCAACTGGTGTACACCACCTGGAAACCTGGAGGAGGTCATCTATTCAAGGTTAATGTAGATGGTAGAGCCAGGCCCATACAATTAACACAAGAAGCAGGCATTTACAGCTCCCCGGAGTGGTCATACAAGAGCAGCAAAATTGCTTTTCTGAAGGGCACCACTCAAACGTATGAAGATGCTATAGGTCCAAGAGCTCGGCGGGCTCAGGAAGACCTTGTTTGGGTTTCATCCTCTGGTGGACCTATTCAATTTATTGATAAATCCAAAGGGAGGCTACAACCCCATTTCACCAAAATAGATGACAGGATTTACCTAAGTCATGCTACTAAAGGTTTGATCTCAATTCGTTGGGATGGGACCGATGAGAAGGAACATTTGAAGTTAAAGGGGATTGAGACCTATGGGTCAAGCGATATTTTTGGGAAGGATCATCTGGAAGGTTCTCAGAATAGTTATCTCCCAATGATAGATGATGACAGGGAAGATAATGACAAGGCATCCAGACCTTCTGAAATTCGAATTTCCCCTGATGGAACTCAGGCGCTTGCACAGATCAATAATGACATTTATACCGTGACAATTCCTCGGTATGGAAAAACGCCTACCATTTCACTAGCTTCTCCTGACAAGGCGTCCTTTCCGGCAATGAAATTAACGGTCATGGGGGGTGAATTCCCTGCCTGGGCTGCAGATAGTAAAAAAGTGCATTGGTCTTTGGGAGCAAGTCATTTCCGATACGATCTCATTGCAGGCAAACAGTTCAAGGATAGTGTAGACGTTGCAAAAAAGAAAGAAAAGGAACTAAAGAAAACGGAGAAGACCAAAGATTCAACAGAAACCGGTGATGATAAAAGTAAGGAGGCTGAAAAAGAGGCCACCTTCAAAGCAGAGGAATTTAAGATTAAGGTTGCCTATAAAAAGCAAATACCTCAAGGCACGCTCTTATTGCAAGGCGGTAGGATCATTACCATGAAAGGGGATGAGGTCATCGAAAAAGGAGATATCCTGGTAGAGAATAACAGGATCAAGGCGGTTGGAGTTACAGGATCTATTACGGTTCCCAAAGGTACTACGATCATAGATGTGAGTGGTAAAACCCTTACCCCGGGATTTGTAGATACTCATGCCCATATGTGGCCAAATTGGGGCATACATAAGAACCAGGTATGGATATACTCGGCTAACCTTGCCTATGGAGTAACCACTACCAGGGATCCTCAAACGGCCACAACCGATGTATTGACCTATTCAGATATGGTGGAGGCCGGTATGTTGCATGGTCCACGCGTATACAGTACGGGACCCGGAGTAGGCTATTGGCGCTATAAAATAACCAGTCTGGATCATGCCAAGGAGGTATTGAAGCAATACAGTGAGTACTATAATACCAAAACCATAAAAATGTACCTGGTAGGAAACAGGCAACAAAGGCAATGGATCATTATGGCTGCGAAAGAACTGAAGTTAATGCCCACTACTGAAGGTGGACTCGACTTTAAATTAAACATGACCCAGTTGCTGGATGGATACCCCGGTCACGAACATTCCTTACCGATCCATCCTATTTATCAGGACGTGGTGAAGAGCATCGCGGAATCTAAAATGGCTGTGACACCAACGTTGCTCGTTTCTTATGGCGGACCTTGGGCTGAGAATTACTACTATTCCCGGGAAGATGTATGGGGTGACAAAAAATTACAATATTTTACTCCCTATGAGGAACTGGCACAGAAGTCGAGAAGACGTCCGGGATGGTTCATGGATGAGGAACATGTATTTCAGAAACACGCAATGTTTATGAACGATCTGGTAAAAGCTGGTGGGATAGCAGGAATAGGTAGTCACGGGCAATTGCAGGGTCTTGGATACCATTGGGAATTATGGGCCGTAGGAAGTGGGGGAATGGAGCAACATGACGCATTAAAAGTAGCAACCTTGCATGGTGCTACTGCTCTTGGACTGGAAACGGATCTTGGTAGCATTGAAGTTGGGAAACTCGCAGATATCCTTATCATGGATAAGAATCCATTAGATTCTTTACGAAATACGAATACACTTACCCATGTTATTAAGAATGGAACGGTCTACAGTGCAGATACCCTGGATGAAGTATGGCCCGAAACAAAAAAGGCAACGCCTTTTACCTGGCAGACAAAGAAACCTATTGGGCTCCCGGGAACCAATAAATAAGTACTCTAAAAGTAAAAAGGACGTCTGTGACGTCCTTTTTGTTAACGGGAAGTGTCTTTTATAAAATCGGACACATCTTTTTTAAACTGGGCCATGGAGGGAGGGTGCGTATACATCATATGGCCGGCCTCATAATATTTCATCAGGATATTATCCTTGATCTCCTTGGTAAGCCCCAGATGGTTGATACTATGTTCAACCCCATAAAAGACGGTGGCAATATCATAAATGCCATTGAGGATCAGGACTTTCATATTGGGATCCTTAGTCATGGCTTCAGCCAGATCTACCCCCGTATTGATAGCAGCCTGGGTGCCCCAACGCTCATTTCCGGTATGCGTCCAATCCCATTCAAATCCTTTTCTGCCATAGGCAGAAGTTGCGTAATTCAGGGACTTATTTACCTTAAGCTCCCGGTATAAATAATCCAGGAATCCGGCAATATACGCTGGTGAAATAGCATCGCTTTGAGGATCACGATCACCTTCCTGAGCTAAGGGATCCTGATTGATACCGGTAAACCGTGAATCTAAACGGCCAACAATTTCCCCTTTGTCGCGAAGGAATTCTGCAAAAAATTCACTGTTTGTCACCCGAAGATCAGCCTTCATCCAATATTCCATAGTGGTTCCTGTATAGGCTGCTAATTTGGTTGCTACCGATTTCTTCTGCTCCTGATTAAGCGCATCACCTTTGAACAATGCCGGAGTATACACTTCTTCTGTAAAGATCCTTACCTCGTTGAGAAAGTCATATACATTTTCCGGTTTATTTTCAATCATGTCATGGTACCAAGCGGTGGCTGCATAGGTAGGGAAATGAACAATGTAGGGCAGATCGTCATTTGGCGGAAAGAGCAGGGTTCTTAGGTCAAATACAGCAGATACCATGATAACCCCATTCATGGCTATACCATCGCCGAGCAATTTGTTCATCAGGCCTGCATTCCTGAAAGTGCCATAACTTTCGCCAAGCAGGTATTTAGGACTGTTCATCCGATCGTTTTCTATGAGGAATTGTTTTATAAAAAGCGAAAGACTCTTGATGTCCTGATCTACACCCCAAAAATCCTTGAACTTTGCTTTTCCCAAGGGTACACTGAGACCTGTGCCAACAGGGTCTATCATGACCAGGTCTGCTACATCAAGGATAGAGTAATTATTGTTTACGAGTTGGTAAGGCGCTGCCGGGGTATAGTCCGGATCATTTACCACAATTCGCTTAGGACCTAATATACCCATATGGAGCCAGAAGGAAGAAGAACCAGGTCCACCATTGTAGGCAAAAACAAGAGGTCTTTTTCTGGTATTATTATCCCGCTTGTCCCCTTTGGTGTAAAAGGTATGTCCCATTAAGGCCAGGGGTTTATTGTTCTCATCCCTTACCTGAAAAGTCCCTGCTTTTGCGGTTAGGTAAATAGTCCTCCCATTAATGACTACGCTTTGCATAGTGGTGGAAACCTCTGCTTTTGGCAGCGTGTCATTCTCGGTCTGAGGGTATATCAGTCCAATAAATAATAATACTATTATCGTTACATAGATTCTCATATTAGGTTTATTTTGGTTAGTATAGTTCATTATTCAGATGCTTAGTCTTTCTGTATCTCTTTGTACGTTCTATTACTTTTTACCCAATCGATCTTGGGAGAGGCGTAATATTTTACATCCATCATATCCAGAAAGGGGGTCTGATTGGCAAGTCTCACTCTAAAATTTTCCCAATCCCTGTTCTCTTCCAGACTCCAACTCAACTCAGAATACCCTATGATCCTGGGGAAGGCCAAATACTCTAATTCTTCAATATTACTGATCGTTTCCGACCATAATGGTGCTTCCACCCCAAGGATCATGTCTTTTGGAATTTGATCTACATAGGTCTCAGGGCTCCAAACATATGCAGTATCCACAGGAATATAAGCTGCCCAATGTAGTCCATGTTTAGAAAGGGTGTCGTACTGCATGTCCAGATAGGCTTTTTTGGCGGGGGAGAGGATCACTTTCATCCCTTTAGAGATGGCGGTCTTGGTATTTTCTTCACTGGCCCAAAATTGAAAAATGGAGTTGCTATCCATATCGGCCGTAGCTATTTCATCCCACCCAATCATCTTTTTCCCATATTTTCGAACGATCTTTTCCACCTTGTTCACAAAATACACGTAATCCGATTTCTTGGTGGCATGACTCTCATCGCCTCCAATATGAAAATAGGGTCCGGGGGAGATAGCGCTTAGTTCTCTCACTACATCGTCTATGAAGGCATATACTGTATCTTTTCTTGTGTTGAAAGTGCTAAAACCAACACGTGTTCCCTGATACAACTGAAGTGTTTTGCCAGTGCCATCTAAAATAGGATAGGAGACAGAGGCAGCATTAGTATGCCCCGGCATATCTATTTCAGGTACAATTGTCATAAATCGGTCTGCTGCATATGCAACAATGTCCTTATATTCTTCTTGTGTATAAAACCCTCCAGCTTCACCACCTACTTCTGTACTACCGCCTATTTCAGTAAGCTTAGGCCATGATTTTATCTCAATTCGCCACCCCTGATCATCCGTAAGGTGCAGGTGTAAGACATTTATTTTGTAGTATGCCAACAGATCAATGTACTTTTTCACATCTTCTACTGAGAAGAAATGTCGGGCTACGTCTAACATGGAACCGCGGTACTCAAAATTTGGATGATCCTCAATAATACCTGTAGCAATAGGCCATATTGCGTGTTCCGTTAGCGTATCATTGCTTATTTCAGGAATGAGTTGTCTTATGGTTTGCACTCCCCAGAAGGCTGCTTTGGGCGTAGCCGCTTCAAGGATCAATGAATCTTTTTTGATAGAAAGTGTATAAGCCTCATCATTGGGCCAAGATTTGCCTTCCTGCTGTGTCAGGTAGATGACCGCATCGTTCTTTTGTCCATCAGAGGTGTTTGTTTCTAGCCTTAAACCTGTTTTTTCAGTTATCTTATCTGTAAGATAGACAGCCACTTCCTCCAAGCCTTCATTGTTTGGATTCGTTTCTATTCGTGTATACTGATCTAGCCTAAACCCACTATTTGTAGCGGTCATTTTACTGGGCATTGGGATCAGATGTTCACTATTCAAATCTGTTTCGGGCATTGTAATTTCTTTTTGCGGAGCCTCACACCCCACACTAAAAATCATGCATAGCATAGCCGTCGTTGCGGAAATTCTAAAGTTCATTTTATTCATATAATTTATTTTATAAAAGGACCTATAACCTTGTACCATAGGTCATACCCTTTTTGATTAATATGTAAGCCATCTTCAACAAATAAGCTTTCATCAATTTCTCCATTTCGTACCATTACATCCCAAACATTGGCAAAATAAAGTTGTGGGGTACTTTCAGCAAATTCCCTCAACTTCCGGTTCAACCTGTAGTACCTTTTTTTTAAGTGCCAACGAACAATACTTGGCTTAGCGGAGATCAAAATTATCTTCGTCTCCGGATAGTTTTGCCATATTCTTTCTATGATCTTTCTGGTTATTCTGATGACCCTTTTCGGACTTTTCCTATAATATAAATCATTATCCCCTTCATAGATAAAAACGGTGGTTGGATTGTAGGCGAGCACCAAGGAATGGAGATGTTCAAACAGATCACTTGTAAGGGATCCGCCAAAACCTGTATTGATTATCTGGTGATCAGGGAAACGATCTTCGAGTCCTTCCCATAGGCGTACACTAGAACTCCCCGTGAAAACGATCGTTTCTTTCTCTTCATCCCAAATACTGTCATAACGTTGGGCTATCAGGGCCACTTCTTCATTAAAATCCTGCCCTGTTTGTGCATTGCAGAACAAGGCCAAAGAACAGCAAAGGAATACTAGATATCTGAGTTTTATGGGAATCATTGCGGCTGTGCTAATATCTTATTTAGAGGGAGTAATGATATTTTCTGCAATTCCCCAATCATAAAACCGACCAATCCAGGAATCGGATGGCAGGTCCTGTTTTTTCATTCCAAATCCATGACCTCCTTTGGAGTACATATGAAGTTCAGCTTTCTGACCGGCCGACAACCATGAATTATAAAGCTCAATACTGCCCGATGCCAGTCCCAAGGGATCATCGGAAGCACAAATAACGAGCATTGAAGGTGGATTTTCAGGAGCTTCCTGCACGGGCATTGCAGAGGTCCATGAATACACAGGGACTATGAAATCTGCACGGTTTCCCCCTTTGCCCTCATAGGCAACCCCTTGTGTTACAGCCCCTCCGGCGGAGAATCCCATAAATCCGATCTTATTTTTATCGATCCCAAAATCTTCTGCATGTTCACGAACATATTGCACTGCAGTAAGTCCATCTGCCACAGAATAAGGCATTACTGCGCCTATCAACCTAATGAACTCATCTCCATCATTACTACTCGTTTCATTGAGTTCCTGCACCCCATCTTCTCCTGTAGGCACCAGCCTGTATTTTAATACAAAGGCAGTGATCCCTTTTTCATTTAACCATTTTGCTACCATATTGCCTTCTTTTTCAATACTTAAGGCATACAAGCCCCCTCCGGGAGCTATAATGACCGAGGTGCCATTAGAAACTGATGCATCTGGTCTGAATACTTCCATAGTTGGTTTGGAAACATTGCAAACCACTTCGGTGTCCCAGATATCAGAAAAAAAAGCCTTTTCATTCCCTTCCCATTGAACATTCTCGGGATTTTCATAAGGTAGGTTGATGATCTCTTGCGCATGAATATTTATGATGAAGAGAAGAAAGGCAATAAATAAGATAGGAGTTTTCATAGTTGTTCTGATTGTGCCCCTTTTAGAGGAAGCTCTAAAATATGAAATAATCTTATGTCTTAAAGGGCTTAGTTACTTCTTAATTTTAAAATTAATGTTACATTTAGTTCTTTATGTAGCCTTTCTTTTCAATGAACCACACCAAGTATCATATATTTCTTCTGAATATATTTTTCTGTTTATCCCTTTTCGCTCAGGGTGTGGGAACTACCTATGAGGGAGATCGACCAAGTATGAAGGCCATCAAAATAGAATCTGCTCCTGAGATAGACGGGGAGGTGCTGAACGATCCTCTTTGGCAGGCTATGCCACATTATAGTGATCTGATTCAAACCCAACCCAATTTTGGATATCCGTCCAGTGAACGTACAGACATTAGGATAGCGTATACAGATGACACCTTTTATCTGTCCGTGATCTGTCATGATGCCCGACCCTCAGAATTAGTTGTCTCTGATGCAAGGCGGGATGCAGATCTTGACAATACAGATGCTTTTATCTTTATTCTGGATACATATAAAGACGGCCAGAATGGCTTTATTTTTGGCACAAACTCACAAGGAGTAGAGTATGATGCACAAGTTGACAATGAAGGGCAAGGGAACTTTAATGCCAACCGTCAACAAGGAGGTACCATAGGGGGTTTTAATCTTAACTGGGATGCCAGTTGGGTGGTTCAAACACAGGTGGGAGATTTCGGGTGGAGCGCAGAATTTGCGATTCCCTTGCGCACTATTCGGTTCCAAGCTGGGAAAGATTGGGGGATAAATTTTAGAAGGAACATTCGTAAGTCCAATGAGATTGCCTACTGGGCTCCAATACCGCTTGGATTTTCCATCAACAGATTATCTCTGGCAGGTACTCTGACAAATCTAGATCTAAGAAACCCCGGAAATTTAAAGGTGATACCGTACGTTTTAGGAAAATTTGAAAAGGATTATGAGCAAGCAGATCCGAGCCTTGATTTTAGCCCTGATGCCGGAGGAGATATTAAATATAGCATTACACCAAGCCTAACGCTCGATGTTACCTATAACACAGATTTTGCTCAGGTTGAGGTTGACGATCAACAAGTTAACCTTGATCGTTTCAATCTGTTCTTTCCTGAAAAGCGGGCTTTTTTCCTGGAAAACGCAGGTTTGTTTACCGTAGGAAGTCCGGGAGAAGTGGATCTTTTTTTTAGTAGAAGGATCGGAATTGGTACAGAAGGCAATCTCGTTCCCATAATTGGAGGCACCCGATTATCCGGAAAACTGAACAGAACCAATGTAGGCTTATTGTCTATGTTCACAGAAGATGTGGCGGAAGTAGGAATTGAAAAGAACAACTTCAGTGTAGCCAGAGTAAATCATGAATTCAAAGGAAGGACGGCATTAGGAGCCGTGTTTATTAATCGTGCCGGCTTAGAGAGCAACAACGATTTTAACCGGACGGCCGCCATTGATGGGAAATTAGGGTTGGGAAACAAGGCACGTCTATCCGGATTTTACGCACGTACATATGACCCCAATGATACCATCAACGCTCATGCTTTTAAGATGCAGGCTGATTATTTATGGAACAACCTCGAGATGCGACTTGCCTATACGGAAGTAGGGCAGGGGTTTAATCCGGAAGTTGGCTTCCTGTTAAGATCGGCTTTCAGAAAGCCGGAGGCTCTTGTGTTGTATCGGTATAGACCCAAAAAGGAGAATTCGAAGATCCTGGAATTACGTCCCCATATTTCATACAGGGGTTATTGGAATTTTGATGGATTTCAGGAGACAGGCTTCCTTCATTTGGATAACCATTGGGAGTTTAAAAGCGGACTGGAGGTCCATACCGGGATGAATCTGACTACCGAAGGGGTGGTAAATGCCTTTGAGATCTCAGACGGTGTTGTTATTCCAGCAGGGACATATGACCATACGGAAGCACAAATAGTCTTCTTCACCAACAGAAGTAAGCCATTTTCTATAAATATTCGTTCGGTGATGGGGGGTTCTTTCGGAGGATCTCGTTATTTGAACAGCGGCACGCTAAGGTATCGCCAGGGAGATAATTTTAATGTAGACCTTAGTTATCAAAACAATCGATTTGAATTACCCGGTGGCAGCTTCACTGCAAATATTCTCAGAACTCAGCTGTCATATGCCTTTACCCCAAGTATTTATCTTCAGGGGCTAATTCAGAATAATACGGTAGACGACCTGTGGGCGGTAAATGTTCGCTTCAGTTGGTTACAAAGGGCCAATACCGGACTTTTTGTGGTGTATAACCATAATTTAAGGGATGGAGATCCACTCAACAACAGCCTGATCATTAAATATACCCGGATGTTCGATCTGGTTAAGTAGTGCCATTTACGAATCCTGCGCTAGTTCCGGATAAATGATTTCTTCGCTTATCCCGGGAGCATTTCCAATGTAGTCTTTACCGCGTAGTCTATGAACTGTATGGGCTCGTAGTTCTTCCGCCGGGTAGGAGTGAATAAGCTCCTGGACTGCTTTCTCATCTAATTCTTCTTCAACAGGGATCAACCATTTGTCTTCCATGTCATCAGCTAAGATCAAGGGCATTCTGGGTCCTTGAAGCTTTGGATTATTATGGATCCTGGCCATCATAGGATTGCCTTGGGTGGTTACAATACTAAAGGTAGTAAGGTATTCATTCGTCGCGGGATCTTTCCATCTGTTCCACAATCCGGCCAATACCAAGGGCTGACTATCTTTTCTATGGATGAAATACGGATAGGTCTTTCCCTTGAAATGATGGTGTTCGTAAAAACCGTCTACAAATAACAGGCAACGGTGATACTTTGCTGCAGTTCTGAACGAAGGTTTTTCAAAGATGGTTTCCCCGCGAGCATTCAGGGTATTGTTCCAGATCTTTTTTTGCTGAATGTTATCCTTTACCCAGTGGGGAACCAGGCCCCATGTTGCCACTTCCGGAAATACGCGATCTTCCTCTGTGTAGATAAGGAGTTTTGGATGCTGAAATCCAGACGCATGATAGATGGGCAGGTCAGTCAATGGCACCAACTTTTGTTCTATTTCCGCAATCGCCATCTCATCGCCGTATTGTCTGGCGCGTTTTAATTGGGCTTCTAAACTTGCTTTAATGTCGTAACACATTTTCTATGCCTTAAGAGCTTCCAGGACACGTTCTCTTGTGAAGGGCAGATGGCGAAGCGTTTTTCCGGTAAGGTCTGAAAAAGCATTTGCGATCGCACAGGCCACCAGCGGCGTACCAGACTCACCTACCCCTTGCGGAGAATCGGTGGAAGCTATCAATGCAGTCTCAACACTTTCCGGAGCATCTTCCAGTCTAAGTATTTGGTAATCATTGAAATTCGACTGTTGTACTTTCCCATCGATAATGGTTATTTGCTCGGTTAATACACTGCTGATCCCCATCAAAATACCTCCTTCAATTTGTGCCTTTACATTATCTGGTTGTATGATCAATCCTGCATCGTGGGCACTCCAAAAATGGTGAACAGATATTTTTCCAGTATTTCGGTCAACAGATATTTCGCAAATTCCCGTACTTAGGGTGCCACTTCGTTCCAGAAAGGCGACTCCTCTGCCTCTGTCCGGTTTTCGATCAGTTGACCATTGTGCCATTGCTGCTGCTTTGTTAAGTGTTGCCAAAGCTCTGGGAGAATTTTTCATGAGGTCCCTGCGCAAGGCTACAGGATCTTTTCGCAGATCACTAGCAATATCATCGAGTAAGCATTCAATGGCAAATTTATTTGGTCCATGTCCTACGGCCCTCCAGTGTTTCAACCTAATGCCCTCTGCCACTTCTTTCCAAAGTGCGTATTGGTTTGGGATATTATAATGATCATTCTTGATGCCGCTGGCTACCAGATTACCGCCATCACCCACAATATAATGTTCCAAGGATGTAATAGTTCCATTACGATCAACTCCGGCTTTCAAATGTTGCAGGGTAAGCGGCCTATATGCGCCGTAACGTAGATCATCCTCCCTGGTCCACATTAATTTTACCGGTTTTCCTGGAAAATCTTTCGCCAAAAGGGCACATTCAGTAACAAAATCGGTCATACTTCTCCTTCCAAAGCCCCCACCCAGATATTGAAGGTGAATGTTTACCTTTTCAGGTTCCAACCCCAGTACTTCAGGGACTCCAAGTTTTGAATCAAATCCTTGTTGACTCCCCACCCATACTTCTGCACTGTTTCCATCCTCGGCAACCTTCACAATGGAATTTAAGGGTTCCATTTGGGCATGGTAGACATAGTCATTTTTAAAATTGGCCGTATAAACTTTTTTGGCTTGTCTCAAAGCTTTAGCAGTTTCTCCGATCTTGGTTAGTTCTCTACCTTTTTGGCCGGTATCGACCAGGATTTTCTCATACCTATTATACGCTTCCTGAGAATTAAAACCCTCGGCCGGGGAATTGTTCCAATTTATGTTGAGACCTTTTTTTGCTTTTAAGGCCTGTTCAAGTGAGGTAGCAATCACCGCGATGGCATAATCCAGTTTCTTCACCTGCAATACCCCATCCATAGCTTCAATTTCATCTCTATTTTCAAGAATGGGCTGGGCTCCGTGTTGGTTGCCTCTTTCCAATACTGCGTAAATTTCACCTGGTAGCTTAATATCCATGGTGAATAAGGCACTTCCGTTTACTTTTTCGGGAATTTCCTTTCGTGGCAGCTCCTTACCGATTAACTGATATTCGGAGGGAGCTTTAAATGGCCCTTCTTTAAAATCGGGCAGATCTTCAGGAATAAGAAGATCCGGAACCAGATTCCCAAAACTGCTGCGTTTGTTGTCGTTCTTAGATAAAACGTATCCGTTGCTAACCGTAAGCTGGTCAATAGGTACTTGCCACTTTTTAGAAGCAGAGTATAACATGATATATCGTGCCTGTGCGCCGGCTCTTCTCATAATGGGAAAATAGCCCTTCGTTACTCGGCTCCCTGCAGATAGCATGATCTTTGCATTACCGCTCCATCCTTCTGATCCGTATATGGCAGATTCTTGTGGTGAAAATTCAACGTTCACTTTGGACCAGTCTGCATCCATCTCTTCCGCGAATATCGCCGCCAGGGAGGTCATAGAACCCTGACCCATTTCTGCTGCCGGGTTGTATATGATCACTTGCCCATCTTCCATTATTTGTACCCAGGCCGTGAGTTTATGGGCTGCAGGTGATCCTTTTATTTTTTTAGGGTTTTCGCAGGAAAAAATGGTGGGTATAATTCCAGATACCCCTATGAACAGGGCAACACCACCGGTAGATTTTAGAAATTGACGTCTGTTTATGGGTATTGCTTCTGTTTTCATTGGTTCTTACTATTGCTTATATGAAATGTTGATTTAGCCATCTTAAGGCACATTAGGAAGATTGGGACATTTTCTCGGAGGCTTTTTCAATGGCTTCCATAATACGCATATAAGTCCCACAACGACATAAGTTGCCATTCATGTACGTCCGGATCTCTGATCTGCTAGGTCGGGGATTTTCATCGAGCAAGGCAACTGCCTGCATGATCTGTCCACTTTGGCAGAACCCACACTGGGGAGCTTGTGCGTCTATCCATGCTTGCTGAACAGGATGTAACTTGTCCTCAGATAGCCCTTCGATTGTTGTTATTTTTTGCCCCTTGTTCAATGAGCTGACAGGGAATGAACAAGAGCGGATGGGGTTACCGTCCAGGTGAATGGTACAGGATCCGCATTGACCAATACCACAGCTGTATTTTGTTCCGGTGAGCCCTAGTTGCTCGCGTAATACCCATAACAGCATACTATCTTCATTCGCTTCAATGGTGATTTCAGTATTGTTAATATTCAGAGTCATTGTTTTCATTGGCAGGATGTTATGATTCTTTAAACTACGTAAAAACAGTGATTTGTCAAAGGAACCTATTCAAATAAAAAGCTGTCTGCTGAATATGAGGTACCAATTAATTATCTTGACTATAACCGGGGCCTTTTACAAATCGCCCGGGTAGTGCACCGGTATGTTCACCATTACGTAATACAGGAACCCCATTTACCAGTACGTGGATCATTCCTGTGGCGTATTGATGAGGTTCTTTATACGTTGCATTGTCAGTAATACTATCCGCATTGAAGAGAACCACATCTGCAAAAAATCCCTCTTTCAATGCACCTCTTTTCTTTAGTTTCAGATTGGTTGCGGGAAGTGTTGTTAATTTATAGATCGCGTCTTCCAGTGAGATCACTTTTTCTTCCCGAACAAAATGACCAAGGAGACGGGCAAAGGAACCATAGGCTCTTGGATGCGTACTTTGTTCTAAAAATACACCTTCATTGGTGTAAGATCCTGCATCGGAACAAATTGCCATGTAGGGTAAGGCAAGTTTCTTTTTGATATTTTCTTCAGACATTGAAAAATAAACTACCTGAATTCTGCTATCATCTTCATAAATGAGGTCTGCTACGGTTTCTCTGGCCGTTTTACCTCGTTCAGCTGCCACTTCTGCCAGGGTCTTACCGATCAGGGTTCTCATCTCTTTATTTCTAAAACCAACCAGCAAAATATTTTCCGGCGGTACATGGAAATCTATTTCCGCTATCATTTTGGTGCGTTTGGCAGGTTGTTTCATAAGAGTTATGGTGCTATTATGGCCACCTTCCTTGGCCCAGGCAGGTAATAGTACGTTAAGACCGGTTGAACTGGCATTATACATATACATGTCCGTAGTTATAGGCAGGCCTTTTTTTCTGGCAGTATCTATTAGTTGAATAGCACTATCTAACAAATGCCAGTTGGCGGTCCCGGATGCCTTAAAATGATAGATCTCTGCAGGGATGCTTGCCTGCTCAGCTATGGTGATCAGTTCTTGAACTGCTTCGAGCAACTTACCTTCTTCATCCCTGATATGGGAAATGTACATTCCGTTATATTTTGAAGCCACTTTCGCCAGCGCAATGATCTCGGGAGTTTGGGCATGACCGCTGGGAACATAGATAAGTGAAGTAGAAAGGCCTACGGCTCCTTCTTCCATGGCTTGCGCTACCAGGTTTTCCATTTGTGCTAATTCTTGGTCGGTGGGAATTCTATTGTCGTAGCCCATGACATATTCACGAACGGTAGCATTTCCTACAAATGAAGCAATATTGGTAGAGACCCCTTTTTCTTCCATAAAGTTGAGATACCCACCAAGGGTATTCCAGGGAATGTCATAGGTAATACTTTGTTGCCCCTCCTTCATTTCATTGGCCATGGTCTCATTCAATGGTCCCATGGAATGACCCTCACCCATTACTTCCAGGGTGACGCCTTGACGGATATCGCCTTGAGACCTGCCATCTTCTATCAGGGAAACATTGGCCCAGCTCAACATATTTATGAACCCGGGTGCTACGGTAAGTCCGGCAGCATCAATTTCCAGACGCCCCAGGGCGTCCTTAAGATCTCCCATGGCTGCAATAGTATCTGCATTGATACCCACATCGCCTACAAAACCTTTTTTGCCTGAACCGTCCAGTACATACCCATTTTTGATCAGAATATCATAGTTGGTGGGGGAGGAACAACTTCCAAAAAGACCAAGAAAGACAAGAAAAATAAGCGTTGAAGATCGATTCATATTCAGGGTATTATAAAGTTTAGACAAAACAGGAATTTATTCAGGGGTTCTTAAAAATACTCCAAAAAATGGGCACTCCCAAAACTTTCATCTTTGTACTTTTGCGCAAAAGCACATCAATGAATTCGCGTAAAGATCAACTAAGGGCACTGGACAGGTTACTCACCATCATGGAAGAGTTGCGGGCCCAGTGTCCATGGGACAAAAAACAGACCATGCAGAGCCTGCGTCATCTCACCATTGAGGAAACCTATGAACTGGGCGACGCCATTTTAGATGGGGACCTCCGGGAAATAAAAAATGAATTGGGCGATCTTTTGCTCCACATTGTCTTTTACGCCAAAATTGGTTCTGAAACAGGTGATTTTGATATCGCAGACGTGAGTAATTCGATCTGTGAAAAGTTAATACACAGACATCCTCATATCTATGGGGATGTGGAAGTTGCGGATGAAGAGGAGGTAAAGAGAAATTGGGAAAACATCAAACTATCAGAGGGAAAGAAAAGTGTGCTGGAAGGAGTGCCAGCCAGTTTGCCGGCTTTGGTTAAAGCCAACAGGATACAGGATAAGGTTGCCGGGGTGGGATTTGACTGGGAAAAGCCCGAACAGGTATTTGAGAAACTACAGGAAGAACTTGGTGAACTTCAGGAGGAGGTTGAGAATGGTTCAAAAGAACGCATGGAAGCTGAATTTGGCGATGTATTGTTCTCAATGGTCAACTATGCCCGGTTTCTGAAGATAAATCCGGAGAACGCTCTAGAACGAACCAATAAAAAATTTATTAAACGTTTCTCTCATTTGGAGCTCAAGGCCAAAGAAGCAGGAAAATCTTTAAAAGAAATGACGCTTGCAGAAATGGATGTTCACTGGAATGAAGCGAAGCATTTATAAGTAAAAAGATACTCGTTTGTTAGGACGCTATACAAAAGAATTTCGTTATAACATACGGCTCTCTGTTCCCGTTATCCTGGGAATGTTGGGTCATACCTTTGTGGCTTTCGCAGATAATATAATGGTTGGTCAGCTGGGAACCGCAGAGTTGGCTGCAGTTTCATTGGGTAATAGTTTTGTCTTTATAGCGATGTCTCTTGGGATAGGATTTTCCACAGCCATTACACCATTAGTGGCAGAAGCAGATGGGGCTGGTAACAAAGAAGATGGCAAAAAGTCACTTAAACATGGCTTGGTACTATGTACGCTCCTGGGCATTTCCCTCTTTGGTTTAATACTTCTGATAAAGCCATTGATGTATATGATGGATCAGCCACCGGAAGTAGTGGTTCTCGCTATCCCATATCTGGATCTTGTGGCTTTTTCGCTGATCCCCCTGATTATGTTTCAGGCTTTTAAGCAATTTTCGGAGGGTCTTTCGCAGACCAAATATCCTATGTATGCTACCATTATTGCCAATGTCATAAACATTGTACTGAATTACCTTTTGATCTTCGGTTCTTTTGGTTTTCCAAAAATGGGAATCATTGGTGCGGCTATTGGTACCTTGATCGCCAGGATAGTAATGCTGATTTTTCTTTGGGTACTCCTAAATAAAAAGCAGAAATTCCATTTTTACGTTACCGGATTTAATTTTAAGACGTTGGAGCGAAAGGTGATGAAGAAGATCATTGATCTTGGGTTTCCTTCGGCGTTGCAAATGTTCTTTGAGGTGGCCATTTTTACTGCGGCTATTTGGTTAAGTGGCGTCTTAGGCAAAAATCCTCAGGCAGCTAATCAGATCGCGTTAAACCTTAGCAGTATGACCTTTATGTTTGGAATGGGCCTTGGGGTAGCGGCCATGATACGTGTGGGCAATCAAAAAGGGTTGAAGAACTACGGAGAATTAAGACGTATTGCCCAATCTATTTTCTTCCTCACATTGTTGGTGGAAATAGGCTTTGCTTTACTTTTCCTGCTCTGCAGGTTTTGGTTCCCTACCATCTATTTGGATGTGGACGATCTAATCAACCAAATAGATAATATGGAAGTAATAGGTCTGGCAGCAGAATTATTGCTGGTGGCTGCTTTTTTTCAGATCTCGGATGGTTTGCAAGTGGTAATATTGGGAGCCTTGCGTGGACTGCAAGATGTAAAGATCCCAACAGCTATCACTTTTATTGCCTACTGGATGGTTGCCTTTCCTATTAGTTATTACCTTGGTTTACACACAGAACTTAAAAGTACCGGTATTTGGATAGGACTGCTCGCGGGACTTACTGCTTCAGCGATTATGTTGTATCTTCGATTTAATTATTTAACCAAAAAATTAGCGTCTAAAGCGTCTGTAATAGCGCCTTGACTATGCTAACAATTAAGCACTATGGAGCTACCTAAATTCTTATTGGGAGACAATACAGACCATCCTTCCGCCATCTTTATAATTCACACTGAATATCCTCGATTTGTGATCAATCTGGAAAACGATGAGGTAGAATGGCTGGAAGAGTTTACGCAAGATGATGAAAAAGAACTTTCCTCAGAAGCACGACATCTTATAGAAGCAGCCAATAAATTTTATGACAGGGAAATAGCACGATACGATTCTTAGTATGTTGGAAGATCTCCTCCAAATAGACCGGCAGGTTTTTGTGTACCTTAATAATCTGGGCTCACCGGGCTGGGATGGTTTATGGATGTTTATAACCAATAAATGGAGTTCAATACCCCTGTATATTCTTTTATTGATCCTTGTGTACCGTTCCTTCGGATTAAAAAAGACCTTATTGTTACTGGTAAGTATAGCCTTGCTGATCACCGTTAGTGATCAACTATCTAATTTTTTTAAAATTGGAGTAGGGCGCCTCAGACCTTGTTATGACCCTGATCTTTTGGAACTTATCCGTCTGGTTAAGGCTTCTTGTGGAGGTAAATATGGGTATTTTTCTGCCCATGCTTCCAATTCTTTTGCCATAGCAGTATTCTTTGCTCATCTTTTCAGGAAATCCTATAAGATTCTTGTTTGGATACTGGTTATATGGGCGTTGGTGGTTGCCTATAGTCGGATCTATGTGGGGGTCCATTTTCCACTCGATATACTTTCGGGGGCATTGGCAGGTACATTTATGGGTTGGCTTTTTTACCGTTTGTTTATGTTAACACTTAGGAGAATCTCTCTATGATATCAACCGCCCGCTACTGGAGTTTAGTTATTCTGATCGTTCTGGTCTATCTGGCGGGGATGTTCGTAACGCTTTTTGAGAACGATTCTGCTCAATTTGCGGTTATGGCGATGCGCATGGTGCAAGAAAATGATTTCCTGAGCCTATTTAAAGGTCCGGAGGAATATTTAGATAAGCCGCATATGCATTACTGGCTTGCAGCATTATGCTATAAACTTTTTGGCATACATGACTGGGCCTATCGTATACCGGCCATACTTGCTTCACTACTGGGAGCTTACAGTACCTTTGGACTTGGAAAGCTCCTTTATAATAAGAACATAGGAAAGTTAGCGGCACTTATATTCCTGACGGCGCAGACCATAGTATTATCCAACATAGACGTACGTACCGATGCTGTGCTAACCGGCTTCACCGTTTTTGCAATCTGGAAATTGGCAGTATATATTGAAAAAGGAAGCTTGGCATCATTGATTTTAGGGGCTTTTGGAGCAGGTATTGCATTTTCCACCAAAGGACAGATAGCCTTACTTGTCATCGGCCTCCCTTTACTGTGCCATATAGCCTATACAAGGAGGTGGCAGGTTTTGTTACACTGGAAAGTGATTCTGGCCCTGGTGGTCTTTGCGTTCACCATTAGCCCAATGCTCTATGCGTATTATCAGCAGTTCGACCTACATCCTGAAAAGGTAATCAGAGGCCGTGGAAATCGCAGTGGTCTTCTTTTTATTTTTTGGGAACAGAGTTTTGAACGTTTGAGTGGAGAAGGAGTAGGAAAAAATAGCAGTGATTATTTTTTCTTCTTTCATACGTTTCTTTGGGTATTCCTACCGTGGACTATCATTGGGATCGCTGCCTACTGGAATCAACTCCGCACCTTTTTTAAGGTGCATTTTAGGAGAAATTCCAAACATGAATTACTAACTGTAGGCGGAATAGGCCTTCTTTTTGTCATCATAAGTTTTGCCCAGTTCAAATTACCACACTACCTCAATATACTTATTCCATTGTTTTCCGTGCTGGCTGCCGCGTATCTGGTCTCACTAAAAAGGCGCGGGAAAACAAAAGCATTAAATCTGATTCTCGCAGGACAATATGTTATTTTGGGACTTGTATTTACTACTACGGCCCTTATCTGTTTTTATGTTTTTGAATGGCCTACCTGGCTGGCTTATCTTCCACTCTTTCTGGGATACGGCGTGGTTGCCTATTTTATCGTAAAAAAAGAAGCGCCATTTATTAGGATAATCACTATTTCGGTGATGGCCTCTGTACTATTGAATGCTGTTTTAAATCTTCATTTCTACCCGCAATTATTGGGCTATCAGGGAGGTTCCACGATGGCGGGCATTATTAAAAAAGAGGAAATTCCTGTAGACCGCATTCATAAATTAACGGAACGTCATACCTGGGCCATGGATTTCTATAATCAATACCCGGTTCGCATCTCTACGGTAAAGGAGATTCGTTCCTTTGCAGATGTTTGGCTTTATGTTTCGGAATCGGAGTTATCTGAGCTAACAAAGTCAGGAATTGGTTGGGACAGAGAATTTGAAGTGAACCAGTTCAGGATCACTCGACTCCAGGGGAAATTCTTGAATCCTATCACACGTCCAACCATTCTGAATAAGATGTATTTGATCCACCTCAAATAAGGATCACTTTTTATGGTTTTGTATTGAGGGATGGTTTTTGAAAGTGATACCAAATTCCCAGGAAGGAAACAAAGGCCGTGATCAGAAAAAAGAGCATGCTTATCCCTACAGAGCGGTCTTCCTCCAGACCCAGCCATAGCGCTCCATAAAGGAATACAAGTTCTCTGCTGCCAATACCCCCAATAGTTAGAGGGAGCACTGAAACTATGGAAGAGATCATGAAAATAAAAAGATACTCCATAGTAGATACCTGAATGTTCAGGGCCTGCAAGATCATAAGAACACAGGCCAGTTGGGCCAGTTGAACTAAGGCTGACATGGCACAAGAACGCCAAAAAACAGCCACTATATAGGTGAAAAACCGTCGTTGTAATCCCCAGAATATAAGAATGCTCATGGGAATGCACAGACCTATGAGCCATGTGAATGGAAGTAGCACGGGAACTTCCATGGTAACACCCAGTATACAGGCAAATACGAAGAGCAACAGGAGTCCGCTGAGACGATCTATAAGCAATACGGTCACCACCTTTTTTGTAGGCACTTCAAAATGTTGTTTTACGTAGTATCCCTTGTAAGCATCACCTCCAATGCCTCCCGGCAGGAAAAGGTTATAAAACATTCCCAACAGATATAATTTGAGGTTACTTTTTTGAGTCAGTAATACCCCTATTTTATGAAAATACAGGTTGAGCCTTAGAGCTGCAAAAATCTTCGATAGTACAAAAAATACCAGGGCTCCTACTACGTACAAGGGCTGTGATCTTTTTACTATAGCAAGTACCTCTGAAAAGGGAATTTTCGTAAAAATAAAATAGAGCAGGGCAGCACTGATGGCTACTTTTAATAGGGTGATCCCCTTTTTACGAAGGTTCTCCACCTATATTTATGTTTTTGATCCGATAAGGTCTTTTGCTTTGTGATTCGTAATACGTACGAATAAGGAGTTCCATAACGATCCCAATAGTAAAGAGTTGGATTCCCCCTAGGATGAACATCATGCCAAAAATAAGCAATGGTCTATTACCAATGTCTTCCCCCATGCCCAATTTTACGATTAGCAGGTAAAAATTGATCAGAACACCCAAAAGTATAAGGAGTACACCCAGAATCCCAAATAAGTGTATGGGTCGTTGAAAGTACTTGCGAATAAACAATAAAAGCATCATATCTGCTACCACCTTAAAAACTCGTTCCAGACCGTATTTGGATACCCCGGCATGCCGCGCATGATGTTTTACAGGTACTTGCTTTATCTGTGCCCCTTCGAGAAAGGCAAGCAGGGTTATAAAACGATGCATCTCACCATAGAGATTAAGATCTTTTGCAATATCCCGGGTGAAGACTTTTAAGGCACATCCATTATCCTTGATATCGAGTTTTGTGACCCGTCTTACCAGAAAATTAGCGATCTTGGAAGGGATCTTTTTAACCAGAGAATCTTTTCGTTTTTGCCGTATCCCGGTCACCACGTCGTATTCTCCATCCAAGGCATAACTCAGCATTTGTGGAATATCGCTCGGATCGTTTTGTAGATCTCCATCCATGGTGATGATATATTCTCCTTGGGCATAATCCAGTCCTGCTGCCAGAGCCAAACTCTGTCCGTAATTCTTTTTAAGTGCCAGCAAATGCACTTTAGGATCTTTCATATCCTTGATCACTTTTCGTGTCTGATCCTGGGAAAAGTCGTCCACGTAAATGATCTGATAGGAATACCCCTCCAGGCTTTCATGGATCTTTTGTGTGAGTAATGTTACGTTTGCCTCTTCATTATAAAGTGGAACCACGATAGATAAGAGCGCCTTAGTGGAAGGGTTCATGAAAGCTGGTTGTTTGCTGTCAAATTTAGCTTTTTTATTTAAGACCTTTAGCATAGAGTTCCAGGAGTCTTTCTGCTGCCCTGAATGGCGAAATAGCGTTATTTTCTACTTCTCTCTTCAATGGAATCATTGCTTCTTCAACATTTTTATTACTAAAGAACTGTTGTTTTAATAGGCTCTCTACCGTTTGATGGAACCAATAGGTATTTTGAGACTTTCTATTATGAGAAAAATAGCCTCCTTCCTTATTTTTAGATTGATATTCTTTGATCATTTCCCAGATCTCAGGGATACCTTTGCCGGTAATTGATGAACAGGTGAGTACCCTGGGTGCCCAATTGTTTTCTTTGGGAGGATAGAGGTGGAGGGCCCTTTCAAACTCAGACCTGGCCCTTTCGGCCCGTTTTACATTGTCTCCTTCAGCTTTATTGATGACTATGGCATCTGCCATTTCCATAATGCCCCGTTTAATACCCTGAAGTTCGTCTCCGGCCCCTGTGAGTTTTAGTAATAAGAAAAAATCGACCATACTGTGAACAGCAGTTTCACTCTGACCTACACCTACTGTTTCCACGAGGATGACGTCGTAGCCGGCTGCCTCACATAAAATTATGCTCTCCCTTGTTTTTCTGGCCACCCCACCCAGGGAATCGCCTGAAGGAGAAGGTCTTATAAAAGCGTTTGGATCTTTTACAAGTTGGGGCATTCTTGTTTTATCTCCCAATATACTCCCTTTACTTAGGGTGCTGCTGGGATCTACTGCCAATACAGCTACCTTCTTCCCCATCTTAGTGAGTATAGTTCCAAAACTCTCGATAAAGGTGCTTTTCCCTACCCCGGGAACGCCGGTAATGCCAATACGAAGGGTGTCATTGCCTTTTGTAAGGCATTTTTCAATGATCTCATAGGCCTTTTCCTGATGCGCTTCCTGTGTGCTTTCCACCAGGGTAATAGCCCTTGCCAATAAGGATT
>JAHEHU010000055.1 GCA_024639765.1 Eudoraea sp. | reverse complement strand
AAGAAGGAATACATCTTGTTGGTTATTAAAAGGTTATAGGGGTGTATTCTAAAGACGTAAAAAAATAGAAATTGTTGTATGTCAGGTTGTTGAAGTTAGTAACAACTTATGAACAATCCGTAATTGAAGTATACGAGCATAAAAAAACCCTGACCAACTGGCCAGGGTTATGCTAAAAAATGGAATTTTTACCTAATCTAATACTTTCACATTAACGGCGTTTAATCCTTTTTTTCCTTGTTGTAGTTCAAATTCTACAACGTCACCTTCGCGTACTTCGTCAATTAAGCCAGAAATGTGTACAAAGTGATCTTCTTGCGAACCATCTTCAGTAATAAAGCCGTAGCCTTTAGAATCGTTGAAGAATTTTACTGTTCCTTTACTCATAATAATAAAAAATAAATTGTTAATTAAGTGCAAAGGTACATTTAAATAATTGAAAACAAGGGTTTTTAAGCCAGAATCTTCAATTTCATATATGCAGACTATAGAACCAAATACTACAATTTAAGCGGAAAGGACCCCTTGGTATTGGGTATCATCCTGGCCAAACGAATTGGAAGTGTATAAATTCATAGACGGTCAGCTAGTGTATATTGTACATAATTTTAAGTGTTAGGTTTTCTTGAGGAATATGGAGTTTCTTATTTTTAAACTATGGAAGATAAATCATTAGAAGAATTGAAGTATCCAATAGGTCATTTTGTAAGACCTGCAAAGATCAATCCTCAGCTCGTACGAGACTGGATAGCCCAAATAGAGGCCTTGCCGGTCAACCTGGCAGACCTTGTAACTCCATTGTCAAAAATACAATTGGATACACCCTACCGTCCAGAGGGTTGGACGGTACGTCAGGTAGTACATCACCTGGCAGACAGTCATCACCACAGTTACATTCGTTTTAAATGGGGGTTAACGGAAGACAACCCTGTTATTAAGCCCTATTTGGAAAAGGAATGGGCCCAATTATTTGATGCTGTATCTGGCCCTATAGATCTATCACTTTCCCACCTGGAGGCTGTTCACGCAAAGTTGGTTTATTTGCTCAATGGACTTTCCCCTGAAGATCTTAAGAGGACCTTTATTCATCCTGATGGGAATACAGAAACAACCCTGGAAGAAAATATTGGACGTTACGCCTGGCACGGAAATCACCATCTATCCCATATACAGGCGTTAATTGACAGGAATAACTGGTGAGCTGTTCAAGAGCCTGTTCCTTTTAGTTTTTTCGCCAAAAGGTACATTTCTTTCTCATCTGGCTTGGCATTTTCAAAAGGCAATTCCTGTTCTCCAATGATCGAATACCCCAACTCCTGATAAAATTGCAAAGCTCTGCCCTTTTTCATGGTGGCTAGCCAGAGGTGCCTAATATCATATTGTAAAGCGATGGTTTCCAGCTGTTCAAGGACCTGTTTGCCATGGCCTTTTCCTGTGAATTTCCGTAAGAGATAGATCTTTTCCAGTAGCATAGAACCTTTGTGGGGGATCTCACCAATGCCTTTGTCTCTGATCAATTTGAGGATCCCTATTCCTTCATTTCCGCATCGAATGACAAAATGGGAACAATCTGGATCTTTAACTTCCTCCTTTAAAACTACTTTCGTAAAACTACTTTCTATGTATGGCGAGGGATCTTCTCGCGGCCATAGATGAAGATAATGATCCCGGTACGCCTGCTCACCAATCTTACAATATATTGAGAACGTTGCAACAGATAAAGGTTCCAGTCTTGTGGAGTAGTTCATTTACCTGATATCAATTACTCCATTTAATATTGCAACCGATGCTTGGTTTTTGTTCCTGGGAAATAGACTTTCCAACCAATAGACAATCCATGGCTTCCCTAAGGTCGGCCCCATTAACGGGCAAACCGTTCCCCGGCCTGGAATCGTCTAACTGCCCGCGGTAGACCAGTTTCAGTTCAGCATCAAATAAATAGAAGTCGGGTGTACATGCCGCATCATAGGCCTTGGCAACGTCTTGTGTAGCGTCGTACAAATACGGAAATGTATATTTTTCTTGAGCAGCGTTCTCCTTCATCAGATGAGGGGCATCCTGCGGATAATTCAGGACATCGTTACTGGAAATCGCAACAAATCCTATGCCTTTTGCCTTGTATTCCATGGCCAGGTAGGCTATCTGCTCGTTAACATGTTTAACGAACGGGCAATGATTGCAAATAAACATAATGACCGTTCCCTTGATGCCTTTTACCTCATCTAAGCTTTTTATGTCATCAGATACTGTATCGAGCAAAGAGAAATTGGGGGCAACTGTTCCCAATGGAAGCATGTTACTTAAAGTGCGTGCCATTTGTACCTCATTTATTTACAAAAGTAATAAGCTTATAAAGAAAGCGACAAAAATCTTATTCTTTTTCCATAGTTAGGGGACATATAGATTCTTAACCGTGTTCTTATATAGCATAGAAGGGTAACTTACTTATCTTTGAAAAGAGGGTGTTGTTCCTTAAAAATGTGAAATTTAAATATGTATTGGTGATAGAGACTACCATAGATGCTGTTCGCATAAACTTTAATACAGAAACACTATGGGTTCTTAACCTGATCCTGGCCTTTATCATGTTTGGGGTAGCCCTGGATATCACCATAGATGATTTTAAACGGTTAGTACGGAATCCTAAACCCGTTATTGTTGGAGTGCTAAGTCAGTTTCTTGTGCTCCCTTTCATAACGTTCCTCTTGGTTCTGATACTTAATCCTATGCCAAGCATGGCACTGGGAATGTTTCTGGTGGCCGCCTGTCCGGGAGGAAACATTTCTAATTTTATTTCATCTCTGGCGAAAGGAAATACGGCCTTGTCTGTTACTTTAACAGCGAATGCCACCTTATTGGCAATTTTTTTGACTCCTCTCAATCTTAGTTTATGGGGTTCACTCTATGAGCCAACCCATATGATGTTGAAAGAAATTGCCATTGCCCCCCTGGAGATGATCGAGCTCGTTGCTTTGATACTGGGAGTTCCCTTAATAGCAGGAATTTGGATCAATCATCGATATCATCAAATGGCCAGAAAACTTTCCAAATATTTAAAAATAATATCCCTAGGATTCTTTATCTGCCTTATACTGGTGGTGGTCTTCAATAATTGGATGCTTATCAAAGAATATCTGATGTACGTATTTTGGATCGTTCTCCTTCATAATGCCATTGCATTCTTAACAGGATATTCCCTTTCTGTAGTCTCAAAATTATCGGCTCCCGATGTGAGAAGTATAACTATTGAAACGGGTATTCAGAATTCGGGTTTAGGACTGGTCCTAATCTTTACCTTTTTTGAAGGCTTGGGCGGTATGGCTATCATGACGGCTTTCTGGGGCATTTGGCATCTAATTTCCGGCTTGTTGTTAGGGTCTTTTTGGGCCTATAAACCTTTACAAAAAAAGGTCAACCTATGAGGACCTATTTATATCTTATCACACAGAAAATAGCCCGTTTTGGACTCTATTGTTATTACAAGGAGATACAACTCCACGGGATGGAGAAAGTGCCCCGAAATAAGCCCGTAATGTTCCTTGCAAATCATCAGAATGCCTTGTTAGATCCGCTTGTTATTGCGGCATTTACCCCTTTCCGCTCTTATTTTCTAACCCGTTCGGACGTATTTACCAATCCAATGTTTAATCAGATCTTTAGTTTCCTGCGGATGCTGCCAATTTACCGTATGCGTGATGGACGCGACACCCTGGGTAAGAATGAAGAAATTTTTCGGCAATGCACGGGGCTCCTGCAAAAAGGGGAAGCCATTCTACTTTTTCCAGAAGCCAACCATAATATTATGAGGCGTGTTAGGCCATTGAGTAAAGGCTTTACGCGAATACTTTTTGCTACTTTAGAACAGTACCCGGAGATAGATGTTCAGCTTGTACCGGTTGGGATCAATTATAACAAAGCAGATGCTTTTCCCGACAGGGTATCTTTTTACTTTGGTGATCCTATTTCTTCCAGAAACATATATGATCCGTATGATCTTAAGGGTGCTGTTACTTCCTTCAAGAACAGCGTTTACGAAGCTCTTAAGCAGCATACAACCCATATAGATGATCTAGATACCTACACGGAACTACAGCAATATTTAGATGAGGCTGCTATAGACTATTTAAAACCTCAGGAGGCTAATGAAGCCCTGTATAACTACCTAAAGGGTAAAAAACTCCCAAGCAAGTCTCAACAAAAGAAGAAATACAAGGTCTTTCCCTTTCTTTTTGAGATCTTCAATTGGCCCATGCTTTTATTGTGGAGAAAGTTGGTTAAGCCAAAGATCATTGAAATCGAATTTCTGAGTACCTTTCGTTTCGCCTATGTCTTTCTGGCACAGCCCTTCTTTTACCTTGTTCTATGGGGCCTATGCGCAGTACTATTTGGTCCAATGACAGCAACAGTCATTGTCCTTGTACATTTCTTGTTTAATCTGGCCTATGTGAAGTTAGGCAGATCTTAAAACATTTCCCTTTAGAGTATATTAAACGTTTTGCAATAGCACTACATCATATTTCCAAAGAATATGGCATTCATCAGTAATTTGTTGGTGCCATACCAAAAGGCCCTGAAATTGGTATTATCAGTAAATAGAATTACCCTGCCGCGACCCATTCGGGTCACTTTAAAAGGAACACTGTTTTTGATCAGACCGGCATTCTCTTCTGAAATATACCCACTAAGTAAAGGAGAGGCTGTATATTGAATAGGGTTATTATAGCTGTCCTTTTCCGGTTCCAGATAAATATTGCTATTTCTGAAAATTGGAATACGGTTGTTCTTATATCCAAAATTGATTGGGTGTGACCTGTCTATGTTTGCTTCAAAAATGGCGCCTCCGGTGACCTGGGCCCCTCGAAAATCATCTCTTTCACCAAAAGAAATGTTTTTTGCCACTAAAGTGTCCTTTTTAAATTTTAGATCGAGGAATTCTTGTTGTTCGAACCAGTTTGCAGTAGTCCGATATCCTATAAGACTTCCTCCGTCCTTAACCCATTGCTTTAACTTCTCGGCATTGCTTTTGTTGAGGCCGCCACTACCCCAGGTGCCAGGAATGATGATATCGGTATAGGAACTAAGATCTGTTCTGCCCAAATATTCGGTATCTATTTTTGTGAGCGTAATATCATAGCGGGTATCGAACAAATGCCATATCTCCCCGGCATCATAAGATCTTATCCCTTCTCCAACAATGATGGCAATTTTCTGCTTTACGACGGGTTCAAAATCGCCACTTCCAAGATCTATTCCCTGGGTTAATCCTGTACTTACTGCGGTTATTGAAAGAAAACTTTCTTTGGCTACTTCGGTCAGAAAATCATAGAGCTCTTTCTTATTAAGATCCTGATTTTGTACAGGGATCATTACCGTGCCGTAATCATAAGAAACCCCATTCATGCTAAAAGGATATTGAGCGATCTTGGCTCTGAGACCTTTATTAAGAATCTTATTCAGTGCCTTAGGACTGTAATATTCATGCCATTCAAAAAGGTAGGCATAATTACTTTCACCACTAACGCTACCTGTTAGGGGTTTAAAGTCTGTGATCTCTGGCCCTGCATTAGCTAGGGAAGAAAGCTCTGCATAGTCAAGATTGAAGGAAAGTGGAAAGGTCCACGCAGAGATGTCATAGAAAAGACTATCTGTGAAAGTGGTCCTTTTTTCGAACATGGCCTTAATAAGCCGATGATTCTTTTGGTTCATGGGTACCACATAGCTATTGCCTTTTTTGTAACGAGCTCCTCCAACCGTCACATCCTGGTTCACTTCGTGGAACTTAATATTCTGCCTGTTAAGTATCTCAGCAAGATGCCAGGCTTTGGCTGCATCTTTCTCATCGCCAAATATGATGGCCTTGGTCTTGCTTTTTGATGCTTCTGCTCGCAGATCCCGGTAGAAATCCCTTTGATATCTAAGGATCTTTATTCGCATGTTTTGGGCTGCTTCTACTGTAGACAGCGCTGCTGTAAATTGATTTCTGATCGTGAAGGGGAAGGTAAGGAGTCCGTTTTCGCTTTCCTGTATATGTCCTCTGGAACTGGCCTGCTCAAAGAGTATCCCGATACTACCAACAACATCAGGAAAAGTTGAGCCTTTGCCATAGTAATAATCATCATAGTTCTCATCTGAATAATACAGTGAACCTATTTTATCCAGCGCTTTGGCATGGTAGGTACCTATCTCAGCGGTTAACTCCTGATTCATTTTTGGAGTTAAAGGATGTACCCTGCTTGGCTCCCCGGGTTGGAAAAAGAAGGTAGAATTAGTGCCCATTTCATGATGGTCCGTTAAAATATTGGGAAGCCAATTGTGAAATGTCTTTATACGGGCCCGGCTTTCCGGTAATTGCACTGGCAGCCAGTCTCTGTTTACGTCGAACCAATAGTGATTTGTACGGCCACCTGGCCAAACCTCGTGATATTCACGTTCATTCCCGTCTGCGTTGAGGTTCATACTTCGGTTGGTATTTGCCCAATAGGCAAAACGCTGCAATCCGTCCGGATTATAAGAAGGATCCATCAAGATCACTGTATTCTCTAACATTGCATCTATTTCGGACCCTTGCGCAGCAGCTAAATAATACGCATATGCCAATCCGGCATTGGCGCCGCTTGGTTCATTTCCATGAACAGAAAAACCCTGATACACTATAATAGGTAATTCCTCAAGATCCAGACTATTTCCTCCACTTTCAGTTAAAGCAAGATGCTTTTGACGTATATCTTCTAATTGGCTATGATTCTTTGGAGAGGTTACCGTTAACAGTAAGATAGGTCTTCCTTCGAAAGTAGTACCTCTGTTCTCAATGGTGATTCGATCACTGGCTTTGGCCAGAGTTTGCATGTAAAACATAAGTTTATCATGGGTAACATGCCATTCTCCCACTTCATGACCTATGACATCTGCAGGTTTTGGAATGGATTCATCATAACTGATCTGCTGTGGCAAAAAGTAATCCAGGGTTACTGTTTCTTGTGAAAAAAGGCTTATGGAGACTAGGGTGAATAGTCCGAGTAAAATGTTTTTCATACTGTTTTTTTTAAGATCGCTAAATGTAATAAATACTATTGCCTATAACAAGCGGAGACTATTGAAGTTTGGGGCATAGATACATAAAAAAAGACCTTTATATAAGGCCTTTATTTTAACGAGGAAATAAGCATTTAAATATCATCGAAATCAACATCGGTGAAATTATCCAGTGGTTTGTCTTCTTTTGGCGCGTTGTCCTCCTCTTTCTTAAAATCTTTTTGATGTCTCTCTGAGATTACTTCCTGTCCTTTTTCGGCAATGATATAATCCATCATTTCTTCCGTGTTTTCTCTGAAAGCCTGGAAATCTTCTTTATAAAGGTATATTTTATGCTTTTTGTAATGAAAAGAACCATCATCGTGGGTGAATTTCTTGCTTTCTGTGATTGTTAAATAATAATCACCCGCCTTGGTGCTTCTAACATCGAAAAAATAGGTTCTTCTTCCTGCTCTTAAAACTTTCGAAAATATTTCTTCCTGATCCATTAAATCTTTGTCGCCCATCTGATATATGCTAATCTTGTTAGTTATAAAGTCCTCAAAAATGTAAAAAAAAACCTAATTCAGCAACAATTTTCTAGTTTTCTTTCTCAGACAATTGATGTTCATAAAGTTCCTTGTAATAGCCTTCCTGATTTACCAATAGATCATGTGTGCCCTGCTGAATAATCTCGCCCTGTTCCAGCACAATGATCTTATCTGCATTCTTTGCGGAAGATACCCTATGACTTACAATAAGGGTGGTTCGGTTTCTCGATGCTTTTTTCAGGTTGTTTAATATGGCCTCTTCTGTCTCTGTATCAACAGCGGAAAGGCAATCGTCAAAAAGATAGATCTCGGGGTCTTTTAACAGGGCTCTTGCAATAGAGACCCGTTGTTTCTGGCCACCACTCAGGGTAATACCACGCTCTCCAAGGACGGTGTCGTACTTCTTTGAAAAGCCCATAATATTTTCATGGACAACGGCTTTTTTGGCAACTTCAATGATCTCTTCCTGGGTAGCGTCCTCTTTCCCAAAACGAATATTATTTGAAATGGAGTCTGAGAACAGGAATGCATCCTGGGGTACTGGTCCTATGGAACTTCGTAAACTTTCCAGATTAAGTTTTCTTAGGGGTGTGTCATCTATCCTGATCTCTCCTGCACTAACATCATAGAGGCGTGCTACAAGGTCTAGAATGGTAGATTTGCCCGAACCGGTCTTACCTAAAATGGCCACGGTTTGCCCTGCCTCAATGGTGAAAGAAATGTCTTTAAGTGCGGTGATATTGGTGTCCTCGTAGGTAAAGGTAACCTTATCGAATGTTATTTGTCCCTTGATAGGCGTGTCTACAAAAACCTCATTCTGAATATCGGGTTGTTCCTTAAGAAATTCATTGATACGTTTTTGAGAGGCCTCCGCTCTCTGAACCAGCGAGGTAAGCCACCCCACAATGGCTACAGGCCAGGTGAGCATGTTAACATAGAGGATAAACTCGGCGATGGTGCCAATAGAATCAATACGGCCATTGATATATTCCTTCCCTCCGATGTAGATCACAAAGATGTTACTGATCCCAATTAGCAAGATCATAAGAGGGAAGAACCACGCATCAACTTTAGCCAGATCCATACTTCTATTCTTTCCTTCTAAAGCCAGTGAGCTACCTTCGGCATTGATTTTTGGTTCCAGAGCATATGCTTTAATAACAGAGATACCCGAAAAAGTTTCCTGCGCAAAAGTGGATAAGGTGGATAAAAATTCCTGTACCCTCGTACTTCTCTTATGAATGATCTTGCTGATCCAATAGATCAAAATAGAGAGAGCAGGCAGCGGTACTAGTGCATAGAATGCAATAGTGGGCGCTTTTATGAACATGAGGGGAATGAGACAGACGAAGAGTGTTAGGGTTTGCATCCCATACATAATTGCAGGGCCCGCGTAAAGTCGTACCTGGTTGATATCTTCACTGATACGATTCATAAGATCCCCTGTGCGGTTTCTTTTGTAAAAATTGAGATTCAATAGCTGATAGTGATCAAAAACTTCATTTTTTAGATCGTATTCTATATAGCGAGACACATTGATAATGGTTTGTCTCATAAGAAAGGTAAAGAATCCGGAGAGTAGTGCTGCCCCAATAATGATAAGGATATATTCTAGGAGTAATGATCTCGCCTCCGGTTCTGCTGTTATGCCCCCCAGGTACTTTTCAACTACTTCAATAGAGTTCTTAACGTAAGAGGGCATTACCAATTGGAAGACCCTTGCAATGATGGTTATGATGATCCCCAGGAATAATTTGAACCAGTATTTTTTGAAGTATTTATTGAGGTGCTTTAGTTCTTTCATATTCCGCAGTTGCTGCCTACCAATTTCGCAACACGGCAAAGATAGCAGATTCACCAGAATCAAATGTTATAAAAGGCTTAAGATAATCCTTCATTACTAGGGTGCTCATGTGGAAGATATTGTTATTTTTGCCGAACGATTTCCAATCTATAGACTAAAAGTTCTTTAAACATGCTTACGAGAAGGCAATTACGGGTGAAGGTCATGCAATGTATTTATGCGCTCACTCAATCCAAGGATGATTCCCTTGAAAAGCAGGAGAAATTCCTGAAAGTAAGTGTTGAGAACACCTATACCCTCTACCTTTTAATGTTGAGTCTTTTAAGAGAATTGCATACAATGGCCGAAAACCATGTAAGGCACGAAACTAAAAAGTACCTCGCATCTGCTTCAGATAATTTTCCAGACAAGGAGAAATTCATAAAGAATCAATTACTTCTTCAATTGGTTAACAATCCTGCACTTACCAATGAATTGAAGAAAAGGAAAATAAAAGGCTGGTATCTGAATGAAGATTACGTAAAGATCATCTACAAGGAAATTGTGGTGAGTCGTTTCTATGAGAATTATATGAAACAGGAAGGTGCTTCTTATGGAGAAGATAAAAACCTTATCATTGATCTCTTTAGAGAGGTCATTGCTCCAAATGAAAAATTATATGAATTCTTTGAAGACGATAGGCTTACTTGGGTAGATGATATTCCCCTGGTTAATACATTCCTATTAAAACAATTTAAGGCAATTAAAAAGGATCAGGCACTTTCATTTTTCCTTCCTCAACTTTTAAAGGATGAGCAGGATATGGATTTTGCCAAGAAATTATTGGCAAAGACACTACTGAATAATGCCGCACTGGAAGATGAGATACAGGGCAAAACGCCAAATTGGGACAAGGACCGTATTGCCGATATTGATGCCATTTTATTAAAAATGGCGATTTGTGAGCTTATGAATTTTCCCTCAATACCGGAACGGGTCTCTATCAACGAGTATCTGGAGATCGCCAAAGAGTACTCCACTCCAAAAAGCAGCATATTCATCAATGGTATTTTGGACAAGTTGGTAAGGGAATACAAGGAAGACGGAAAACTTAAAAAAACAGGGAGAGGACTACTGTAAGCAAATATTCCTTAATTTTGCACCAAATTGATAAAATCTACTTAATATGAAAAGAATTTTCATTGCCTTTGGAATCCTATCCATGGTTGGCTTTGTTTCTTGCAAAGAAAAAGCCTCAAACAAAATTGAAACTGCAAACGTGGAAGTAGCCGCAGAAAGAGATGCTGCTGCAAAGAACTTGCCTGTAATGACCTTTGATAAATCCGAGCACGACTTCGGGACTATCGCACAAGGGACCCCACAGGAGACAATTTTTACATTCACGAATACCGGAAACGCTCCGCTGATCATCACGAACGCTACTAGTAGTTGTGGCTGTACGGTACCAGAATACCCAAAGAATACGCCTATTGCTCCGGGAGAAACCGGGGAGATGTTGGTGAAGTTCAACGGATCTGGTCAGAATCAGGTGACCAAAACGATCACTGTTTCTGCCAATACAGCAAAAGGATCGGAACTATTACGAATCAAAGCCTTTGTAAATCCAACAACTGGAGCTCCTGCATCGGCTATGGGTCCGGTAAAATAAACGTTTAAAATACAGATAATACTATGGGTGATATAGGACAATTCCTCCCAATGATCTTGATTTTCGCTGTTGCGTATTTTTTTATGATACGTCCACAGATGAAACGTCAGAAAGATGAAAAGAAGTTTGCAGCGGCATTAAAAAAGGGAGATAAAATAGTCACCAAAAGTGGTCTTCACGGTAAGATCGTTGAACTAAATGACAAGGACTTATCTTGTGTAATTGAGACCATGGCGGGTAGGTTGAAGTTCGATCGTTCTGCCATTTCAATGGAAATGAGCAACAAATTGTCGGCTCCTGCTAAATAAAAGCATACGCTTATTGAGCAAAAGCACCGATGACATTACGTCATCGGTGTTTTTTTATATAAAAATGGGATGGTAAACGTCAGGATTTATGGTACTTATCATGTAAGCTATGGCCCTTCAAAATCATAGGAATAATTTTTTGCAGTCTGTTTTGCTTAGTCTTTTCCTGTTTAGCTGATTCTAAATATTCACAGTACTCTCGCTGTTTATGGGGTGCTAAGGTTTTGAAAGAAGCCAAAAGGGAAGCGTTTTTATGGAAGATTTCTTTTAGCTGAGGTGGAATAATGGTCTTCTTACTTTTTTCAGGCATCCATACTAATCCCTTTTTTTGATTTTCAATGGCCTCTGCTACATACATTAATACTTTTTTAGCCGGGATCTCCTCAACCGAATAAAATTTCCAATGACGCATGGCCTTGGTTTTTCCTTGCTGCGCATTCTCCAACACTTTATCCGGATCTTTCAAATAACAACCATTAAAGAACCAAAGGCCAAAGTGCGATCTAAAGGCCATGATCCCAAGAACATTCTTATTATTTATGGTATAAACGGGTGCACCCCATTTCAAAGTCTCCTTTAACTCTGTTTGCAGAGCCAATTTGCGTAGTATGCCAATACCCTCCTTGTAAGGACCATCCTTCGCATAAAAGGCTTCTAATTTCACTCCGATATCCGGCATCCTTTCTTAATGCTTTTTTGCCGTAAGTTCACAAATTTTTACAATCACATCAACTGCTTTTTCCATACTTTCTACGGGGACATATTCGTATTTTCCATGAAAATTATGACCACCGGCAAAAATATTGGGACATGGTAATCCTTTATAGCTCAATTGAGATCCATCAGTTCCTCCCCTTATGGGTTTTATGATTGGACGTATTCCCAGAACTTCCATAGCCTCCTTTGCTATTTCTACAATATGGATTACAGGTTCTACTTTCTCTCGCATATTGAAATACTGGTCCTTTAGTTCTAACTCTATACAATCAGCGTGTTTACCATTCAATTCAGCAACCAAGCCTTCAATGAATCGTTTTCTTTCCAAAAATGTTTTGCTGTCATGATCTCTTACAATCATTTCCAGGGTCGCATGCTCAATGGATCCTGTTAAGGCATGAATATGATAAAAGCCCTCTCTTTCAGCGGTCTGTTCCGGCACTTCCTTCTTTGGGAACCTATTCGCTATTTCCGTTATGATGCCAATGGCATTCACCATTTTATTTTTTGCATAACCGGGATGCACGCTTTTCCCATGAGCCGTGATCTTGGCCCTGGCGGCATTAAAATTTTCATACTCGAGTTCTCCTATCTGGCTTCCGTCCATAGTATAGGCCCAGGCGGCGCCAAATTTTTCAACGTCAAAATGGTGGGCACCCCTTCCAATTTCTTCATCGGGTGTAAACCCTATACGAATGTTCCCATGTTTTATTTCAGGATGTGCAATAAGGTATTCCATGGCTGTAACGATCTCTGTGATCCCTGCTTTGTCATCTGCCCCTAAAAGGGTTGTTCCATCTGTTACTATGAGCGTTTGCCCTTTATAGAGCAACAGATCTTCAAAATAACCCGGAGAAAGGCGAATATTTTCTTTTTCATTTAATACGATCTCTTTGCCGTCGTAGTTTTCAATGATCCTTGGCTTTACATTCGTAGCAGTAAAATCTGGGGAAGTATCATAATGCGAGATAAATCCTATGGTTGGGACTTCTTTATCCACATTAGAAGGAAGGGTGGCCATAATATACCCCTTATCATCTATGGTTACTTCTTTCAGGCCTATAGAGGTTAATTCTTCAAATAATTGCCTTGCCAATACCCACTGCTTCTCTGTACTGGGAGTGGTATTGGAGTTTGGATCACTTTGAGTATCTACAGAAACATATCGTATAAATCGATCAATAATGGGCTTCATAGGTCTTCATTTTAAACAAATGTAGTGTTTCGATAAGAAGGCTCAAATAATCAATACAGTGATCTGTAGATAAAATACTGTAAGACAAATAAATAGGAATAATTCAAAGACTTGAATCAGATTTCACTACCTTATTAAGCTAATCAATTAAAAACTCAAATTATGAAGAAACACTACTTTCTATTTGTATGTCTTTTTTTTGGCTCCCTATCCTTGCTTCATTCGCAAATTACGGGAACTGTAAAAGACGAAGATGGTACTCCACTACCTGGAGCCTCCGTAGTTAAGAAGGGCACTCAGGTGGGAACTACTACTGATTTTGATGGAAACTTTACGATCGATGCCATTATTGGTGATCGCTTGATCGTTTCTTACATTGGATTTGAACCCAGAGAGATTCTGATCAATAGTTCTATTCTCTCCATTACCCTAGTATCTGGGGTCGCATTGTCTGAGGTTGTAATCACAGGGTCGAGGAACCCAAACAGAACAGCTACTGAAAGTACGGTCCCTGTTGATGTTATTGATGTAAAGGAACTCGCCAATGTGTCTCCACAGGTGAACCTAAACCAAATACTGAACTACGTTGCACCTTCCTTTACTTCTAATACACAAACCATTTCCGATGGAACGGATCATATTGATCCGGCCTCCCTAAGAGGATTAGGGCCAGATCAGGTGTTGGTTTTGATCAATGGTAAAAGAAGACATACGTCTTCTCTTGTGAATGTAAATGGAACCTTTGGTAGAGGAAGCGTTGGAACAGATTTAAACGCTATACCTGCCGCCGCTATCCAACGTATTGAGGTACTGCGTGATGGAGCTGCAGCCCAGTACGGATCTGATGCGATCGCCGGGGTGATCAATATTATTTTAAACCGAACTGTTAATGAATTGCAATTAACCACTACCACAGGGGCAAACTTTTCAAAAAATGCCAACGACCAAACAGGTGGTTCTGATGGGGCAACTACCAATGTTGCAGGCAGCTATGGAATTTCAATGGGAGAAAGAGGTGGGTTTTTAACATTGTCTGGGGATTTTGACGTTCGGCAAGAATACAGCAGAATGAAGGAATGGGAAGGCGATGTTTTTAATCTGTATAATACTGTAGAACGATTTGCCCAAGCAGACGGAGCAGACCTTTCATTACTTTTGGATGATGATGTAACAGATGTGCTGCAGTATGCGAATGCAGCCGGTATTGATACTCAGGGAGCTACTACAAAGGCCGAATTACAACCTATACTTTCAGGAGATAATACAACGGCAGAACTAGCTGCACGTGGTCTGGAAAGAAGTGATTTCAATATGAGAGTAGGGCAATCTGCTTTACGTGGAGGTCGTTTTTTTGCTAATTTCTCCTTGCCGATTGACGATAATGGTACAGAACTATATTCTTTTGCAGGGGTAAGTTCTCGAAATGGTAATTCCGCAGGTTTTTACAGGTTGCCAAACCAAAGCAGGACATATACCCCCGCTTATTTTAACGGTTTCCTTCCTGAGATCAACTCAAATGTTAGAGATCAGTCCTTTTCCCTTGGAATTAAAGGGATGATAGGAGACTGGAATGTAGATCTGAGTAATACTTATGGTAAGAACTCATTTTTATATGTAATAGGGAACACCTATAATGCTTCCCTTCAAAACGCATCACCTACTACTTTTGATGCAGGAGGATTCTCTTTTTCTCAGAATACGGCCAATTTAGATATTTCAAAATTCTATGATGATGTATTAAATGGGTTGAACGTGGCCTTTGGATCGGAATTCAGGTCGGAGACTTATGAAATCGTACCCGGGGAGGAAGCGTCCTATGCGCAATACACGGCAGGAGGGGAAGTTGTGAAGCTTGCTTCACAACAACCGGCGGTCGACTTTTTTGATTCTTCACGTCCGGGCGGATCTCAGGTTTTTCCTGGTTTTGCTCCAAGCAATGCGTTGTCCAGAGGACGAACCAGCGTTGCAGGATATCTGGATCTGGAAGCCGATTTTTCTGATGCTTTTCTTGCCAGTTTTGCTACCCGATATGAAAATTACAGTGATTTTGGATCCACGATCAATTTTAAAGTTTCTGCAAGGGTTAAGGCGTCTGAAAATCTAAACTTAAGGGGTGCATTGAATACGGGATTCAGGGCGCCATCATTACATCAGCTTAACTTTAATTCTACATCCACAATTTTTGACAACCTTGGAAATCCGCAGGAAGTGGGAACCTTTGCCAATGATAGCAAGGCGGCTAATCTGTTAGGTATTCCGGCATTAAAGGAGGAAACATCCCAAAGTATTAGTTTAGGACTAACCTCCAAGATTCCAGATGCAAATCTTACTGTTACTGTAGATGGGTACTTTGTTAAGATTAATGACAGAGTAGTCTATACAGGTCAGTTTTCCGGACCGGGAACAGGAACAGAACTAGATAATTTGTTAAGGCAAGCCAATGCTACAGCAGCTTCCTTCTTTGCAAATGCAATAGATACCGAATCAAAGGGACTAGACCTTGTGATCACTCATGATGCCTTTCTTTCAGATAGTTGGAGATTAAAATCGGTTCTTGCCGGGACACTCTCTAAAACCAAAAAAGTTGGTGATATCAATGCCTCGGATGTATTGCGAGATGCAGGTTTAATAGACACGTATTTTCCAGAAGATAGCAGGGTTTATCTGGAACAAGCCGTTCCAAGAACTAAGGTAAACCTTTCGAACACCTTTCTTTCCAATAAATTCGTGATCTTCCTTCGTAATGTATATTTCGGAGAAGTAACAGAAGCAACTACAACAATTGCCAATCAGCAGGTATTCGGAACCAAATTGGTAACCGATCTATCTCTTGGCTATAAAGCTACGGAGAATTTTACCCTAACAATTGGAGCTAATAACCTGTTCGATATTTATCCAGATAGGGCTGAAGATTCATTTGGAAACAGAAGCGGAGGTCGTTTTGATTGGTCTCGCAGATCTCAGCAATTTGGGATCGCGGGTCGATTCTTATTTGCACGACTTAATATTGCGCTCAAATAATAAATTC
>JAHEHU010000147.1 GCA_024639765.1 Eudoraea sp. | reverse complement strand
GGACAATAGTATCATTTAACAATTCATCGGCCTTTTTGAACAACCATGGATACAAGTTTTTTTCATTTTTTACCTCATCAAAATGATCATATACCGTGATGAATAATTGATCTAAGAAGTCTGCAGGTTTGTATTTTCCCCGGGGAAGGTTTCCCTTAGATATCGCGGTATTAAATCTTTTCACAATGTACCGTTTTACATGGGGCAAGGTTTTTAACAAAAGTTCATTAAACGCTTTTTTCTCGCCCATTTTCTTATGCCTGACCAAATTAGAAAAGGTACCCGCCACAAAGACTCGGAACTCCTTTTGACTTTTATAATAAGTTCTTGTGTTTTCCATTTTATTGACATTTTATAAAACAAAAATGCGAACATAAACCGTTAGGCGAAATGATTAAGATCAGTCAGGACGGTTTTTTAAGGAAGGATAAAAGCATGTTAAAAATCTACTTGACTGATATGCATCATTTTGAATCTCGGTGGTTAGGGATACTTTTAAGTTGAATTGGTATTTCTGCCCAACGCAGCTAAGACTCAAATTGGAGTTACCATAGAAAATGGTGCTTTGAAACTTATCTGTTTTATAGGTGCCTAACCGAAAAAAGTAACCGCCAAGAGAGCGAACATGAAAGCTTAAAAGGCTCTGGGAGCAATTAGGGGCAGAACGACATCAAAGTAAAATTATATCCTGACGTTGTCCAGGCAGAATACTTAATGGAAGAAAGGATGAAAATTGTAGATAATCCATATAGCGACAAAATTTATTTTCCCCTTTCTGGTATTACCAAAGGTGACCTGATCCGATATTATGAAGAAATTGCAGATTATATGTTACCCTATCTCCAAGACCGCCCGTTGACGATGCACCGATTTCCAAAAGGAATAGCTAAAGAAGGTTTCTATCAAAAGAATGCCTCCGATTATTTTCCGGATTGGATAAAGACGAAAAAAATCAAGAAGGAAGGTGGTTGGGTCAACCATGTTATATGCAATAACCAGGCGACTTTGGCGTATTTGGCAAGGCAGGGTACGATTACCTTTCATGTTACCCTGAGCAAGACCGATAAACTGAACTACCCTGATAAATTGATTTTTGACCTTGACCCTTCAGGCAAAAATTTTAAGTCGGTCGTGATTGGTGCCCAAATACTTAAGAGATTTTTGGAGGAAGAACTGAAACTTTCAACCTATGTAATGCTCACGGGTTCCAATGGTGTTCATCTGGTCGTTCCACTCATGCGTGTCAGAAATTTTGATGAAGTACGCAATTTTGCCAAAAAAGTGGCTGGGTATTTGGCAGGCAAATATCCAGAAGATTTTACCATAGAAATGCGAAAAGACCAGCGTAAAGGTCGGTTGTTCCTAGATTACCTTCGGAATTCGTATGCACAAACGGCAGTTTGTCCGTTTTCTGTGCGGGCGTTTGAAGGTGCCCCGGTCGCCGTGCCTATCAGTTGGGATGAATTGGCCGAAATACCCAATTCCCGTGCCTATACCATCCATACTATTTTTGATCGACTGAAAAAAAATCCGGATCCCTGGAAAAACTTTCACAAAAAGGCCAAAAACCTGGGCAACGCAAAAAAGAAACTGGAAGAATTTACCACCGCAAACATTGACTCCGATAAGAATTTCAAATCCATTTAAAATAATAGAATTATGAATACTTCAGAGCAAAGAATAGCGATACTCGATAAAGTGAGCAAGAAATTGGAGACTGCTTTAGATTTAGATCCCCTGATAGAAAAGCTCTCCGATTCACAAGTCGTATTATTGGGCGAGGCATCGCACGGCACCCACGAATATTACACTTGGCGCACAGCAATAAGCAAAAGGTTAATCGAAGAATACGGTTTTAATTTTATTGCCGTAGAAGGCGATTGGCCTGATTTTTATCGGGTGAACCGCTATGTAAAACACTATGAGAACAGCCATAGCAGTTCAGTAGAAGTATTAAAGGAATTCAACCGATGGCCTACATGGATGTGGGCCAACTGGGAAGTAGAGACGCTGACCAGTTGGTTGCATGCTCATAATGAACAATTACCGGCCAATGAAAGGGTAGGTATCTATGGCCTTGATGTTTATAGCTTATGGGAATCTATGGAAGCCATCATCGACTATCTGGTGACCCATGACCCTAGCTTGGTACCTTCAGCTAAAAGAGCCATGGGCTGTTTTGAACCCTTTGGGGATGAAAAAGGTATGGCCTATGCAAGATCATTGCAGCGTTTTCTGCCCAAAACCTGTGAAAACGAAGTGGTGACCTTGCTTCAGGATATTAAAAGCCGTGCCCAACTTTTTAATACTGATATAGAGGCCTCACTGAACATGGAACAGAATGCGCATATCGCCAAAAATGCAGAAGCCTATTACCGTAGCATGGTACATGCCAACCAAAGTTCATGGAACCTGCGCGACCACCATATGATGGATACCCTAAAACGCTTGCTCCATTTTCATGGCCCAAACTCAAAGGCGATTATCTGGGAACACAACACCCATGTTGGTGATGCAAGGGCAACAGACATGGCCCTGGACAGTACCGTAAATGTGGGTCAGTTGGTGCGCCAGCAACTGCCGGACCATAATCCTAAAATAGTAGGTTTTGGATCGTACAAAGGTACGGTCGTAGCTAGTGCCGAATGGGGCGCTCCCATGAGGAATATGCATTTGCCGGAAGCCATCAAAGGTTCTTGGGAACAGCTATTGCACCACACCGGAAAAGGAGATCAATTTTTGTTTATGAACGAATTAAAGGGAAACAACCTCTTTGAAGATCCGATCGGGCACCGCGCCATTGGGGTGGTGTACCACCCTCACTTTGAGAAAATAGGTAATTACGTTCCTTCGGTTATGCCCGAGCGCTATGATGCTTTTATCTATATCGATGTCTCGGAAGGGGTGCATGCTATGGATGTTTACGTGGATGAATCGCAACTGCCTGAAACCTATCCGTGGACATTTTAGTTTGTTTATCAGGCCTTATCGAATCTTATCTTATTACCTTCTACTGGAATTTCCAGAAGCTTAACTTTGGAGAATGCGGCATCGAGAGGGACTAAAAAGGTGGCTTATTCCTGACCAAAAACACTCCCCAAACGCTTTAACAACTGCGCCAAGACAAGAGATCCACACGCAAACAAAATGGTAATTCCTAATTGCCCGAAAGAAAAGGTCTCCAAAGAAAGCGCCCTGGCCACGAGTGGTATTAGATAGGCCCCGAGTGTAATCAACAATGACAGAACGATAGCACCCCATACCCATGGGTTTTTGGTCACTTCATTTACAAAGAATGATTCTTGCCATTTGGGCATGTTAAAGACATTAAACAATTGTGCCAGCACCAAAGTATAGAATGCCATGTTGTTAATGATAGCAGGTGAGAGTTCTAAAACAAAGTTCCCATAAACCACAACGCCCAATACGGCTGTACTTACAGACAGGCCGTATATGATTGTGGCGAACCAATCTTTTCTCCCCATAATGGGTTCTTTTGGGTTTTTGGGCGGCTGCTCCATAATATCTTCCTCACCTTTTCCTAAACCAAGGGCCAAAGCGGGAAACACATCGGTTACTAAGTTAAGGAACAAGATCTGCAAGGGTAGTAATGGTGATGGAAGATTCAATAATGCCGCAAGTCCCACGGATAAAATTTCAGCCAGATTGCACGATAAAAGATATACTACGAACTGGCGGATGTTCTGAAAGACTACCCTTCCTTGTCTGATAGCAAGTTCAATAGCTGTAAACTTATCGTTCTTTAAAATTACGTCTGCAACTTCGCGTGCCGCTTCTGTACCACGAATGCCCATTGCTATTCCAATATTTGCCTTTTTTAATGCTGGCACATCGTTAATGCCATCCCCGATCATACCTACAATATGATTATTTTTTTGATAGAAAGTTATTAATTCTAATTTCTGTTCGGGTGTTACTCTTGCGAAAACTGAAGCGTTGAGCAACCTTGCATTGTGGTTGCCATTTTCATCAAGACCTTGCCTTAAATCTTTGCCTTGCAAGACCTTTTCTTTTGGAGAATCTACCACTAATAAACCCACTTCTTCGGCTATTTTTTTGGATGTCCCCGGGTGGTCGCCGGATACCATTACAACTCGTATGCCCGCTTTCCTATAAATGTCGATAATCGCCTTTACATCTTCACGTGCGGGGTCTATAAAGCCTATGATTCCTAAAAAAGTTAACTCTTGTAACAGCGTTTCTTTTGTAGGTTTTTCTGAGGTTTCCTTAAAGGCAAAAGCCAGAGTACGCAGGCCTTGTGAGGCCAGTTTATCCAATTTCTTATCCCAATCTTCTTTATGGTCGAACGGTTTTCTCCCTGTTGTATCCCAATAATAATTACAATTGGGAACGAGACTTTCATATGCCCCTTTTACATAAACTTCAAATTCTTTTTGATACTGGTTTCCCGTAGCCATCAATTTCCGTTCTGCATCAAAAGGTAGTTCTATTACTTCGGGATGTTCTTTTTTGATAGATACGGTATCGTAGTCCAATTCTTCGGCAAAATGCATCAGGGCAAGCTCTATGGAATCGCCGAATTCTTCTTCCGGTTTACCAGCAACATTGCTGCAGAGAATAGATGCCAGTATCATTTTATGGAAAGCTGAATATTTACCCCCCGAATTCACAATATCCGATTTGACAGGATATACTTTGGTCAGGGATTCATCTCCAAAAAGTACTGTATGTACTTTCATTTGATCCTCGGTCAATGTTCCCGTTTTGTCTGTACATATAATATCCGTTGCCCCCAGGGTCTGTACAGCCTCCAGTTTTTTAATGATGACCTGTTTCTTAGACAATCTCAACATGCCCTGTGCCAGTGCAATCGTGGCCACAATAGGGAGCCCTTCAGGTATAGCTGCAACAGCAAGGGCCACTCCCGTTTCTATCATTAAGAGCAGATCTATTCCACGAATATAACCCGTGACAATAATTAAAATGGCAAAGAATAGCGTCAGCCAGATGAGCCATTTACTCAACTGGTTTAATTTTTTTTCCAAAGGAGTACGTTCTTTTTCAGCATCAACACCCATCTGCTGAATATGGCCTAATTGGGTGTGCTTACC
>JAHEHU010000014.1 GCA_024639765.1 Eudoraea sp. | reverse complement strand
TTACGGAAAAAGAAACATTTCAGGGTGGACAGGTAGCAATGCAATGGTTTTGGCGATTAAGCTACGGAATTGGAATTGGAGCAATCCTGACTTTAATTACTTATTGGATTTCATTGCTATTCAAAAAAAAGAAAACTGTTACCAACAATGTATAACGGCAATTAGGGAGGACTTGATAGCTATCGGGGCTACTACGTCCCAATCCACTCCGAATTGCGAGCGCCCAATGCTTAACCGAAAAATAGTATCTTAAAACCTGCAAATGACGGTTATGCAATACCATTTTGGGTAATGCGGGAAAAAGTTCAGAAAGTTGTTTCTTAGAAAGTATTGACTGTATTTATGACTAATTCCCAGATATTTCACTGATCAGGAATTTCGTAATATGGCAACTAAATTTAGAAGAAGCGCCAACAAGGTTTACTTTGTAAAGAGGTGATGGATCATTACCACTTGGTTTTTGAAAAAGTGTAAGCCAGTAGTTTGTGCTACAGAAAAAAATAACTTATGAAAAACAAATTTCAAATCCTGTTTATCTTCCTAATCAGTCTACTCGGTTTAGGACTCTCTAATTGTGAAACAAAGCAACAGAATGAATTGCTCCATCGCATTTCACAATTGGAAAATGACAGACAGCTGGTTGTACAAATCGCCGAATTGGAAATAGACCCAACGCAACTGGAGGCCTACACTGCAATGCTTCAAGAAGGGATAAGTGCCTCCGTGGAAAAAGAGCCCGGGGTACTTTCACTCTACGCCATGGCCAGTAAGGAGAAACCTAACAAGATCACCGTAGTAGAAATATATGCGAGCCAGGCCGACTATGAATCGCATATTAATTCCCCGCATTTTTTAAAATACAAGAACGGTACATTAGCCATGGTAGATTCACTGGTGCTTACGCGAACCACACCAGTCATTTTTGCGGCCAAGCCCAAATAATCTGCACATACAACTCAACTGTAAGAGTTGAAATCACTCAAATAAAAAAGGTGACCCTTTGACGGATCACCTTTATTAGTTTCTAGATAGGCACTAATCCCTGCCTATTACTTGATTAATTCAGATCAAATCTGTCAAGGTTCATAACCTTGTTCCAGGCTTTCACAAAATCGTTCACAAACTTGCCTTTCGCATCATCACAGGCATATACCTCTGCCAGGGCACGAAGTTCAGAATTAGAACCAAAGATCAGGTCTACCCGTGTAGCGGTCCAATTAAGAGCATCACCAGTATTGCGGTCATGTGCCTTGAAAAGCTCTTCATCACCACTAACCGATTTCCATTCTTTGTTCATGTCTAACAGGTTCACAAAGAAATCGTTGGTAAGAGTTCCCGGCCTGTCTGTAAATACTCCATGCTGAGAACCATCATAATTGGCGTTGAGGGTACGCATCCCTCCTACCAATACGGTCATTTCTGGTGTTGTAAGCGTCATTAGCTGCGCCTTGTCTACCAACCACTCTTCTGTTTTGACAGATGATTTTTGTTTCAGGTAATTTCTGAATCCATCTGCGAATGGCTCGAGCACTTCAAAGGCTTCTGCATCTGTCATTTCTTGCGTGGCATCTGTTCTGCCAGGACTGAAAGGAACAGTAACTTCTTGGCCTGCATCTTTGGCCGCTTTTTCAACGGCAGCACACCCACCAAGTACGATCAGGTCTGCAAGAGAGACCTTTTTATTATCACTCTGGGACGCATTGAAATCATTCATAATCTTGGTTAGGGCGTCTAACACTTTCCCTAATTGTACCGGATTATTCACTTCCCAATGGTTCTGAGGAGCAAGACGAACGCGAGCCCCATTGGCACCACCCCTGTTGTCAGATCCTCTGAAGGTAGAGGCAGAGGCCCAGGCTGCACCAACCAATGCCGGAACAGACAAGCCAGCAGCCAGGATATTCTTTTTCAGGCTTTTAATATCGTTCTCATCAATCAATTTGTGATCTACTGCCGGAACAGGATCTTGCCAAACAAGATCTTCCTTAGGAACTTCTGCACCCAGGTATCTTGATCTGGGCCCCATATCACGATGGGTTAGTTTGAACCAGGCTTTTTGATATGCCTCCTTAAATTCTTCAGGGTTCTCCAGGAAGTGTCTCGATACTTTTTCATACGCAGGATCCATCCTTAAGGAAAGGTCCGTAACCAGCATAAAAGGGTCATGTTTCTTGTTAGGGTCATGAGCATCTGGCACGGTTCCTTTGCCGGCTCCGTCCTTTGGTTTGTATTGCCAGGCACCAGCCGGACTCTTGGTGAGTTCCCATTCGTAATTAAAGAGGTTCTCCAAATATTTGTGGCTCCATTTAATTGGAGTATCGGTCCAGGCTCCTTCCAAACCACTTGTGATGGTATCAGAACCCTTTCCGGATTGAAAATTGCTCTTCCAACCCAGGCTTTGCATCTCTATGGACGCTCCTGCCGGTTCTGCCTCCAAAAATTCAGAATCTTTAGCAGCTCCGTGCGTTTTACCAAAGGTGTGTCCTCCTGCGATCAGGGCAACTGTCTCGTAGTCGTTCATCGCCATACGCCCGAAAGTCTCACGGATATCATGAGCAGCAGCTACCGGGTCAGGATTTGCATTAGGGCCTTCAGGATTTACATAGATCAATCCCATATGGGCAGCTCCCATTTGTTTTTCTAATTCTCCTTTTTCATTGTAGCGGTCTTTGTTACCAAGCCATTCGGTCTCAGACCCCCAATAAATATCTTCTTCAGGCTGCCAGATGTCTTCCCGGCCCCCGGCAAATCCATACATGGGTAATCCCATGGATTCATGCGCAACATTCCCGGCAAGGATCAACAAATCTGCCCAGGAGATCTTTTTACCGTATTTCCTTTTAATAGGCCATAGCAATACTCTTGCTTTGTCTAAGTTGGCGTTATCTGGCCAACTGTTGAGTGGGGCAAAACGCTGAGCTCCTGTGCCACCACCGCCACGACCATCAGCGATACGGTAGGTTCCGGCTGCATGCCAGGCCATTCTGATAAAGAAAGGGCCGTAATGGCCATAATCTGCAGGCCACCAATCTTGTGAATCTGTCATTAGGTCCGTGAGATCTTTTTTCACAGCTTTAAGGTCCAGGCTTTTGAATTCCTTGGCGTAATCGAAATCCTTATCCATAGGGTCAACCAACTCGGAATGCTGACGCAAGATGTTAAGGTTAAGGGAGTTGGGCCACCAGTCTTGATTCTTGGTTCCTCCCCCAGCGGTCTGCCTGAGTTCCCCGTTTAAAAAGGGACACATGCTTTCATTACCCTGGTAGGCATTTCCATTGGATGAGCCATTCATGTTCTTTAATTCTTCCATGATATTTTTGTATTTTTAGTGTTCGCAGTTCCTTTCAAATTTACCAAATGTTTGCTTAAAGACTGTGGATTTCTTATTGATAATAACTATGGCTCATGCTTAAATCCGATACCAATTCAGTTACCTGGTTTTAAACGGAATTAAATGAGAACCGTTAGGCCATAAAATGGCGAACACCCTATGGGAGCAACCAAAAACACCTCTATTTATATTGCCTTCTTAAGAGGCATTAATGTGGGAGGGCACCATAAATTGCCTATGGCTGAACTGCGAAAAGAATTTGAAGCCATGTCTTTTCGGAATATTACTACCCTCCTAAATTCGGGTAATGTTATTTTTGAGGCGCTATCATCTGAAGAAAGTGAACTTGCTGAACAAATTACAGCACGATTGGAAAAGGTATTTCATTTTCCCGTACCAACCATCGTTGTTAATGCAGACTCTATAGTGGAGCTATTGCAGAACGATCCTTTCAAGGATGAAATACTCACCAAAGAAAGCAGGGGGTATGTTTCTTTTCTACAACAAAAGCCTGTGGCCAACTTGCAATTACCCTGGATCAGTGAGGATAAATCCCTTAAAATTCTCCATGCCACTGACCAACACATCTGTAGTTTTCTCGATCTTTCCAAAACCAAAACTCCCGAGGCAATGAATGTTATTGAGAAATTCTACGGGAAGCACATGACCACGAGAAACTGGAATACCGTTAAGCGAATTGGCGATACACTGAGGGTTAAGAACTAAGCATCGATCATTTTATTGAGTATTTTCAAACAGATCAGATCAAAGGCTTTACAGGGAATAATTTTAAATCTGTAAATTTAAGATCAGATTTCGAGTGATTGTAAAAATTGAACCCAAAAAATGAATCACACTAGCACCAGCCAACAGATCATCATCGCAGAACATATTAAACAAGTCTATTTTGGGGGTAATTGGACGGCCGTCAACCTTACAGATACACTGAACGGGGTAAGCTGGGAAATGGCTACCAAAACAGTGGCGTCTTTCCATACCATTGCCGAGCTGGTATTTCATATGAATTATTTTGTGACAGTCATGCTCAGGGTGCTCCAAGGAAAACCCCTAAAAGGAAACGATGCAGAAAGTTTTGATTGCCCAGCCATAAATTCGAAAGAAGATTGGGAAACACTGCAAAAAAAAGTGTTCGTTGAAGTTGAAGAATTTGCAAGTCTTGTAGTGGCATTACCTACACAGCAATTATGGGAACTCGTAGGGGACAAAAAATACGGCTCCTATTACCGAAATCTGCACGGCATTGTTGAACATTGCCATTACCATTTAGGACAGATAGTACTCATAAAGAAATATTTTCTGCAGCACCATTAAACTTTATCCTACCCAATTTCTGTCCCGTTGAATGGTGTTGTAAATAACTTAATTCTTTGAATTTCACTACATTTAAGTAGCGTATGAACCCGTCATTAAAAAATGACATAAATCCAACCAAAATGAATCCCATTTTACGAAATATACTGGCCGTTATAGCTGGACTTGTCATTGGAAGTGCCGTAAACATGTTCTTTATATCTCTGAATGGAAGTGTCATTCCACTACCCGATGGGGCAGATGTGAGTACCATGGAGGGTTTAAAAGAGAGTATGGTTTTGTTTGAACCGAAACATTTTATTTTCCCCTTCCTGGCGCATGCCGCAGGTACCTTGGTCGGGGCTTTTATAGCGGCTAAAATTGCCGCTACCCATAAGACCAAGTTTGCCATGGCCATAGGTGTGTTGTTCCTAATTGGAGGCATAGTTAGTGTGATCAACCTACCGGCTCCTGCCTGGTTCTCAACATTAGACCTGGTAGCTGCTTATATTCCGATGGGTTGGTTAGGCGGAACATTAGGAGTAAAAAAATAAAAGAGCCTACTGATATAGAACGTATGTTGCTCAATGATACCGTATTTGACCAATTTCCTCAATTAACCGGCGAAAGACTTCTTTTCAGGGAGTTTAGGGATTCTGATGTTTTGCCATTTTATACGCTTCGTACGCACCCAAAGGTTCTTACCTTTATGGATACCGCCCCTTTGGAAAATATGGAAGCTTCAGAAAAGATGATTCAGGAGAATCATACAATGTTTCAAATGAATCAAGGGATAAGTTGGGCCATTACTCACAACATAAGCAATGAATTTATAGGCTATTTCTTGTTGTGGAATTTGAATTATCAACACAACAGGGCAGAGATAGGGTATGCCCTGCTCCCTGAATACTGGGGCATGGAGTATATGAAGGAAACCTTTGAGAACATACTTCCCTTTGCGTTTGCAGTATTACGGATTCATAGACTGGAAGCCAACATCAATCCAAATAACAAACGGTCTGAAAAACTCCTTATCGCTTCCGGATTTAAAAAAGAGGCCCATTTTAAGGAGCATTATTTTTTCAATGGAAAATACACAGATAGCGCAATTTACGGCTTACTGAAAAGCGACCTGAATTAATGTAAGCAAATCCAACTGACACTTTTTTCCTTACCTTTAAACAGTAGAAAGAGAAATGCTCTTTCACCCCAACTATATAATCCGAGAACAACCAACCCTATGAAAAAGGTTCTACTACTTAATGCCCTTATCTGGGCCGCGGTCATCCTCATTACCTCCTCTTTGGTAGGGGATCATAAGAATTCAGAGACCATTATTGGAGTCCTTCTTGTTGCCTTTACCTTGCAGAATGGATTTACCTATGCTTTTTTAAAGCAAAAGCAAACACCTAAATAAATTTTCCATGCGCTCCCTACCAGATAAAAGATCATTCTTAAAAACCAGTGTTAATTGTTTGGTACTCTTAGTGCTGACTGCTCTTTCTGCTCTAGGTCAAACTAAACTAGTTGAAAAAGAATCCAATAATTCCCAAAAAAAAGTACTTCCCAAGGTAGCTATAGCAGGTATTGCTATAGAATCTAGTACTTTTTCTCCTGCCCTCACCCAAGAAGATGCTTTTCATGCTAAAACCGGAGTTGAGGTTTTTTCTTATTATCCTTTCCTGGAGTCAGACTCCATAAATAGAAAAAGGGCACAATGGATCCCGACATTAAAGGGACATGCACTACCCGGTGGAACGGTAACAAGGAAAGCATATGAATCCTTGCTATCCAAGACACTTAACATGCTTGAGGAAAATGTTCCACTGGATGGCTTATTTCTTGACATACATGGGGCAATGAGTGTGGTGGGTTTAGATGATCCTGAAGGCGATTTAATAGAAAGGATACGGAAGGTTGTGGGTAACAATACCCTAATTTCCACTTCAATGGATCTTCACGGAAATGTGTCGGAACGACTTGCACATCACTCAGATCTTATTACTTGCTATCGGATGGCACCGCACGAAGATGCCATAGAATCCAAAAAGCGCGCCGTTGATAATTTATTGTCCAGATTAGAAAACGGTAAAGGCAAACCTGCCTACAAGGCCTGGATTCCGGTTCCTATTTTATTGCCCGGTGAAAAGACTAGTACACGCATAGAACCCGGAAAAAGTCTCTATGCCCAGCTAGAACCCATTACAAAGCAGGAAGGTATTGTAGACGCAGCCATTTGGATTGGATATGCTTGGGCAGATGAACCTCGAAATCATGCCGTTGTAATGGTAACCGGAGATAATGAACAATTGGTGGTATCGGAAGCGGAAAAATTAGCCCAAAGTTTTTGGAATAAAAGAAACGAATTTCAATTTGTAGCCCCAACTGCAAGCCTGGAAGAAAGCCTGGAGAAAGCCATTACAAGTACCGTACACCCTTATATAATTAGTGATATGGGAGATAACCCCACAGCTGGCGGTGCAGGAGATGTTACCTGGAGTTTGCGTGAAATATTAGCCCGACCAGAATTTAAATCCGAAGAAGGCCCTTCCCTTATCTATGCGTCTATCCCTGGTCCTGATTTCGTTAGGGAAGCTATTAAAGCAGGAATTGGAGGCGAAGTAACAGCAATGGCAGGTGCCGCTGTTGACAACCGATATGCACCTCCTTTAAAACTCTCAGGAACCGTTACCTCTATTTATTATGATGACAAGGATGCCGAAACCGAAGTAGTGGTGCAAATTGGTAGTATATCGGTTATAGTTACCAAAAAACGCAAGCCATACCATCATGAAAGTGACTTTACGAACCTTGGATTAAATCCAAGAACAACAGATATTCTGGTTGTAAAGATCGGCTATTTGGTTCCTGAACTCTATGAAATGAGGGGCGACTGGATCATGGCCCTAACCCCAGGCGGGGTAGACCAGGACCTGAATCGACTTCCCTACAAACGCATTAAAAGGCCGATGTATCCGTTGGATGAAAAAATGTCAGATCCGGATCTTCGGGCTCGTTTGATCCCATTATCAGATATTGAATAAAAAATGTTATCAATAGCTAAATATCTGGTTTTAGCATTTGGCCTTTTTATCATAGGCGTTGGGTTTTTGATGCTTTTTGATCCCATAAGGGCTCGGGAAATTCTGAGAAAAGCAGGTAGTACACCTTTGATCAACTACGGGGAACTCCTACTGCGGATGATCCCTGCAGCCGGATTGATACTTTCTGCACCGGTTTCAAAATATCCTCCATTTTTTGAATTATTGGGTTGGTTTATGATAGGTACCTCCGTTTTTCTAATTTTACTTCCCAGAAAATACCATCATGCATATGCCCTTAAATCTGCAGAAATTCTAACCCCTGTGCGATTAAGAGCTATTTCTCCACTATCCTTTATTTTTGGTGGCGTTTTATTTTATGCTATCCTATGAACTAGAGTGCCTCTTTTATTATTGCCTCAACTACTTCCGGGTTTAAAAGCGTACTGATATCCCCGAGATTTGAAGTGTCTTTGGCTGCAATTTTTCTTAGAATTCTGCGCATGATCTTCCCACTTCTGGTTTTTGGGAGTCCCGGTACAAACTGTATTTTTTCTAGCTTCGCAATAGGCCCAATATGTTCCGTAATTTGCTGATTGATCTCCTTTCGAAGATTTTCTGGTTTTCTAGATTCCCCAATTTCTTTCAATATTACAAAACCATATAAAGCGTTGCCTTTGATGTCATGCGGGAATCCGACAATGGCAGATTCTGCCACAGCAGGATGCTCATTGATAGCATCTTCTATAGGAGCCGTTCCCAGATTATGACCCGAAACAATGATCACATCATCTACCCTTCCTGTTATTCTGTAATAGCCTACAGCATCTCGCTTGGCCCCATCCCCGGTAAAATACATATTGTCAAAGGCAGAGAAATAAGTGTCGTAATACCGTTTATGGTCGCCCCAAATAGTTCGCGCCATTGAAGGCCAGGGATATTTAATACACAACCTGCCTTCTACCTGCTTCCCTTCTAATTCCTTTCCTTGTTCATCCATTAAAGCAAGTTGTACGCCTATAAAAGGAAGGGTGGCAAATGTGGGCGTCGTTGGTGTTACATATGGGATTGGAGAGATCATAATACCTCCCGTTTCTGTTTGCCACCATGTATCCACAATGGGGCTCTTGTTCTTTCCAATATTGTTGTTATACCAATGCCAGGCCTCTTCATTAATAGGTTCACCTACAGTTCCCAAAACTTTCAGTGAAGAAAGATCGTATGTATCTACATAGTCCAGGTTTTCTTTTGCCAGGGCTCTTATGGCCGTAGGAGCCGTATAGAACTGGTTTACTTTATGTTTTTCTACAACTTCCCAAAATCGGCCGTGATCAGGGTAGGTCGGTACTCCTTCAAACATCACCGTGGTGGCACCATTCGCGAGCGGACCGTAAACGATGTATGAATGGCCTGTGATCCACCCTATGTCTGCGGTGCACCAATACACATCATTCTCCTGGTAATTGAAAATATTCTTAAAGGTATAGGCAGTATAGACCATATACCCGGCACTGCTATGCACCATCCCTTTTGGTTTACCCGTAGATCCGGATGTATACAAGATGAACAGGGGGTCCTCGGCATCCATGATCTCAGCGCTATTTTTAGAACTAGCCTTATCTATTAAAGGTTGAAGCCATTGGTCCCTCCCCTTTTTCATGTCCACCTCTGAATGTATTCGCTTAGCTACCAACACGGTTCTTACACCAGGACAGTCTTGCAAAGCCGTGTCTACTATACCTTTTAAATCTATGGTCTTAGATCCTCTGAACGAACCGTCTGAGGTAATGACCATTTTACAATCGCAGTCATTGATCCTAGTGGCAAGGGCTTGTGCAGAAAACCCGGCAAAAACAACAGAATGTACGGCACCCATGCGCGCACAGGCAAGGACAGTGATCGCCAGTTCCGGGATCATTGGTAAATAAATACATACCCTATCCCCTTTTACCACTCCTTGTTCCTTTAGTACGTTGGCCATTTTACAGACCCTTTTATGAAGCTCGTTATAACTAATATGTTGTGCTTCCTCTTTAGGATCATTGGGTTCAAAAAGGATGGCCGTTTTATCGCCCCTAATGTGGAGATGCCTGTCTAAACAATTCTCCGTAATATTTAATTTGGCATTTTCAAACCATGCTACTTCGGGTTTAGTAAAATCCCATCGCATCACATTGGTCCATCTTTTTCTCCAGACGAAATGTTCTTCTGCTATCTCTTCCCAAAAATTTTCAGGTTCACGTACCGACTTTCGATAGATCTGAAAATATTCTTCCAAATTTTTGATATAGTAATTGCTCATCCTACTTTATTTAATGTGAACTAGCTCTTCCGGCATTCTTGGGTAACCGAATGGTTTCTACTATTTGTTGCACCTTTTCCGGTGGATCTTTTGTAAATGTCGAAATAACAAGGGATACCATAAAATTAAGCAACATTGCCACAGTTCCAAAGCCTTCGGGAGAAATTCCGAACCACCAGTCTTCCTCACTGCCACCCCCAAACATATCGAACTTAAATTTCAACATATAATAGAGCATTATCAATATGCCTACTACCATGCCTGCAGTGGCCCCTTCCTTGTTCATCTTCTTATAGAAAATTCCCAAAATGATAGCGGGAAAAAAGGAAGCAGCGGCCAGCCCAAATGCCAACGCCACGGTGGCTGCCACAAAATCGGGTGGATTGATTCCAAAATACCCTGCAATGCACACCGCAACTACCGCAGATAATCTTGCAAAAATAAGTTCTGCTCTATCCGAAATGTTCGGCTTCCATTGCTTTTTGATCAGATCGTGTGAAATAGCTGTTGAGATCACTAGTAAAAGTCCGGCGGCCGTTGATAGGGCCGCTGCCAAACCACCTGCAGCTACCAGTGCTATTACCCAATTTGGAAGGTCGGCGATCTCCGGGTTGGCCAAGACGGTAATATCCGGATCTACGGTTAATTCATTTTTATCAGCATCACCCACATACTGAATAAGCCCATCTTTATTCTTATCATTGAAAACTATTAAACCCGTTGTTTCCCATTTTTGGAACCAGGGCGGCATATCTTCATAAGGTTGATCACTGACGGTCTCCAGCAGGTTTGTTCTCGCAAAAACAGCGACCGCCGGAGCAGTGGTGTATAAAATAGCAATAAAGAGCAAGGCGTAACCCGCCGATTTACGGGCATCGCGTACATTGGGCACCGTAAAGAAACGTACAATTACATGTGGTAATCCTGCAGTACCAACCATCAATGCTGCCGTGATACAAAATACATCGATCATGGCCTTAGATCCATCCGTATAGGCTGTAAAACCAAGATCTGTTGAGAGCCCATCCAGCTTATCCAATAATGAGATCTCTTCACCCAATACCTCTGCCCCCATCCCCAATTGTGGAACAGGATTCCCTGTCATTTGTATGGAGATAAAAATAGCGGGGACCATAAAGGCAAAGATCAGTACACAATACTGGGCCACCTGGGTATAGGTAATACCTTTCATCCCACCCAGAACGGCATAAAAAAGTACGATGATCATGCCTATCATAACACCGGTGTTAATAGGTACTTCCAAAAAACGCGAGAACACAAGGCCTACGCCACGCATCTGTCCGGCTACATAGGTAAAGGACACTAACAAGGCACAAACCACAGCTACGGATCTGGTAATATTAGAATAATAACGGTCGCCAATAAAGTCGGGCACGGTGAACTTACCAAATTTCCTAAGATATGGAGCCAAGAGAAGCGCAAGCAGTACATAGCCACCGGTCCACCCCATTAGATAAACAGAACCATCATAACCGGTAAAAGACAGAAGACCAGCCATACCCAAAAAAGACGCTGCAGACATCCAATCAGCGGCTGTGGCCAGGCCGTTGGCCAATGCTGGTACATGGCCTCCGGCAATATAAAAATCGCTCGTTGAACTCGCCCTGGACCAAATAGCAATACCTATATAAATAGTAAATGAAATAATGACCAAAAGCAGGGTCCAACTTTGTACATCCATAGTCTAAGCTATTGGTTTTATGAAATGACTACTCATCATATCCATATTTCTTATCGAGTTTGTTCATCAGTCGGACATAGACAAAAATCAGGATCACAAAAACATATATAGCACCTTGTTGTGCAAACCAGAACCCCAGCCCAAACCCACCAACCTTTATGGTATTGAGGGTTTCCTTAAATAGAATTCCCGCACCAAAGGAAACCAGGAACCATATGCTTAACAAGATTATTAAGTACCGTACGTTCTCTTTCCAATAGGCGGTTGCCTTTTTTTGTTTTGTATCCATCGCTGCAGATTGAAGTAAGCCAGCAGAAAAATACTAAATTATACGGGAATTGCTTCCTCAGGAGAGTGTAATCGAAAAAGAATTGAAAATAGTGTTACTGTTCTAGTGGCAAAGCTTGAAATCCCTGAAGTTCCTGATCATTGAACTGGACCAAAATTTCGATAGGATTGCAGCACACCTCACAGTCTTCCACATAGGTTTGATCCGAGACCGAAACATCTAAGAGCATTGAGATCTCTTCCCAGCAATACGGACATTGAAAAAAATGCTCGAGCATAGGCCAATTTATAATTCTACGTTCAGTAATTGTCCGGTGAGCTGAAGTAATTGGAGTTCGGCAAGTTTGGCATCATATTTCGCCAAATTCTTATTAGTTAATGCATTCAGCAAATTGATCTGTGCCTGTCTGAATTCAATAGAAGTGATCTGACCTAATTGGAACTGTTCACGGGAACGAATAAAATTATTCTCATTAGTGATCACATTTTGTTCCTGTATGGCATAAATATTCAATCTATTTTCATAAATATTCAGTGCGTTAAGAATGTCTCGTTCTACCTCTATTTCTATTTGCTTTTTGAGCAACTCCTGGTTTTCATATGCGATCTTCGCATTTTTAACCCGTACGGTAGTACTCCCACCATCAAAAAGGTTCCAGGTTAACCGTGCACCAATATTGAGGTTATAGGTCTGGTTATTGGTTCCCGGGAAAAACGCAGAAGCAGCACTTTGATTTAAATTCCATCCATAGGTGCCATTAAGGCCCACTGTAGGAAGGTACCCAGATCTGCTTATTTTTATGTCATACTCATTGATCAGAAGATTCTTATTTGTTTGTAATAACGCAACATTGTTCTCCTTTGCTTTTGAAATATATTCATCTAGTTGCAACCTGGGAATAAAAGCAACTACAGTATCTACCCTAAAGGTCTCATTCAAATTTTGATTTAAAACCACATTTAAATCTCTTTTGGTATTGGACAATTGTAGTTGCGCATTTAACAGGTTGATACTATCGTTGGTAACGTCTACCTGAGCGTTCAAAATATTCAGTTTCGTATTCTGGCCAAATTCAAAAGCATATTCTGCCCGTTTAATCCTGTCCTTTGATACTTCCAGGGCTTGCCTAAAAACATTGACATTTTCTGAAAGTCGGGCCACCTCAAAATATATACTTAATAGTTGAAGTACGGTATTTTCAATGGTTTCCCGGGCCTGTAGCTCTGAGAGTTGATACTGCTCTTTCAGACTTTTATAATTGTAAAAACGGCCTAAACCATCAAATAAGGTATAATCCAGTGAAAGACTGGAATTATATCGTTGAGCCTCAGCCTTATCAAGTACTACGTCTGGCCGTGGATCTCCATTCTCCAACAACTGTCCCGGAAATTCAATGGTAGCATCGTCTCGGTTGTAGGTAGCGCCGGCATTTCCTGTCAACGTTGGCAAGAAACCTGTGTTCAGGATACTCTGGTTGTTCTCTGCGATCTCAACCTGATTCTTGGCCACTTTAATTCCAAAGTTATTGTACAGGGCCGTAGATACGGCATCGTCTTTTAACAATAATTGCTCCTGTGCCGTAGTACTTAACCCAATAAATACTAACAGCATAAAAATTGCTTGGTACTTCCTCATTATTTAGTATCCTCTAATTCTTTTTCCAGATCTTTTTTTGGGTCCGATGCAGGAGATCCATTGGTTGGTTCTTTAAGAAGTTTGGATACCATTTGATCTTGCAAATGGACCTCCTCTTTCTGTTCCTTGATAGCTCTTTCCACTTCTTCTTTTGTAATAACATTACCAGTCGCCAACCATTTTGTTCCTACTTTGACCTTATTGCTGAAAGACAAGAAAATAGGTAACATGATCAATGTAAGTACGGTTGCAAATCCAATACCATAGGCTATAGAAATCGCCATTGGAATTAAAAACTGGGCCTGTCTGCTTTGTTCAAATATCAACGGAGCAAGACCAGCAGCCGTCGTAAGGGATGTTAAGAAAATAGCTCTAAACCTAGATCTTCCTGCTTCAAAAATGGCATCGTCAAAACTCATTCCACTTCGCAGGTTATTATTAAACTTCCCAATTAAAACAAGGCCATCATTCACCATGATACCAATGAGGGCAATGATCCCCAACATAGATAAAATATTCATGGGAAAATTATGGATCCAATGACCCCAGGCTACTGCTGTTAAGCTGAAAGGAATTAGGATCAGTAACATAAGAGGCTGACTAAAACTCCTGAAGGTGAAAGCAATCGTAACATAGATCAGAAATAGCACTGTTAGACCTACGAACCGAAGTGAGCCTACGAGCTTACCTGCTTCCCTGTTCTGCCCTTCGTATGAAGCAGTAACAGTGGGATATCTGGACTGGATCTCCGGCATGATAACAGTTCGGATTTCTGTCATAATATCAGTTGCACTGGTTGTTTGCGCATCTTTAAGATCTGCAGATATCTGTATTTCACGTTGTCCATCCAAATGATTGATAGCAACCTCGCCTCGTTCAATAGAATACTCCGCGATCTCTTTCAATGGCACTCTGCTTCCATTAGGGGTTACAATGCGCATTTCATCAAGATCGGTTATGGAGGATCTGTTCTCTCTGTCATAACGCACCCATACACGAATCTCATCTTGTCCACGCTGAAAACGTTGTGCCTGAGTACCAAAAAATCCGGCCCTTACCTGATTCATCACGGTCCTGAGATCTAACCCTAGGAGATAAGCATTTTCTTTAAGCTCTAGGCGTATTTCTTTGATCCCCGCAGGATCATTATCTGCAACATCCTTGAGTTCAGGATTGCTCAACAGGGCATTCTTTAATTCTGATTTTGCCCCTTTAAGCTCATCAATGTTGTACCCTAACAATGAAACCGAAACCGGGTCGCCACCAAAATTACCTCCAGATCCGTAAATTAAACTTTCAACGCCTATTACAGGTCCCACCAATTGGCGCAGACGCGTAGTGACCATATCAGAACGTATCTCATCCGGACGTTCTTCTCCCGGTAATAAATTAATGGTGAGCGTTGCTGAAGATGAACCCGGACCCACATTTCTAATTACATTTTTATAAAGGATCTTATTGGTGCCTTTGAGGTATTGCTCCGTTAACTCCTTGTTTACGATCTCAGCCTTTTCTTCAATTACACTAATGATAGAATCTGTGACCTTTTCATTGGTGCCATTTGGCATTTGGAGGGTTACCTGAACCCTGTCACTCGCTATTTGTGGGAAGAAAGCGGTACGAATAATGCCACCCCCAACAGATCCAAAGGTTAAGATCAGTGCAAAAACGAAAAAAGAAAATGTTAGTAATTTGTACTTAAGTGCAAAACGCAAGGTTGGGCTGTACATCTTATCCCGTAACCAGGCCATTGCCCTATCGCCAGATTGATTGATCACCCTTAATTTAGAAAATACCTTGGCGATCCCTTTTTTAGGTTTATTATCTGACGCCTGCAGCGCCTTAGAGTGCGCCAAATGCGCAGGCAAAATGATCAATGCTTCAATCAAGGAAACAGCAAGTGTGAGTATCACAATAACTGATACCTCCCCGAAAAATTCTCCTATTCTACCATCCAGGAACAGAAATATAGAGAAGGCCAATACTGTTGTGATAATTGCCGAAACTATTGGAGGGAGCACCTCCATAGTACCATCTATAGCTGCCTGTATAGGTGACTTCCCTTTCTCATAATGCTGATAAATATTTTCAGCTATCACAATTCCATCATCAACCAGAATACCTATCACGATGATCATACCAAATAGCGACAGAACGTTGATGGTCACATCAAAATATCCGGCAAAAATAAACATCCCTAAAAAGGATATGGGTAAGCCAAAAGCTACCCAGAATGCCAGTCGAGTGTTTAGAAACAAGGACAGGAATATAAGGACCAGGGTCATCCCCATAATAGCATTCTCCGTCAGCAGTTTTGTGCGTTCTGTAAGTGTAACGGACAGGTCGCTGACCACATTTAATTTTACATTATTGTATTTCTGGTTAAACTCCTCAATATAGTTTCTAACTTTTTCAGCTGAAGAAATAAGGTCTTCCGTGTTTGTACTCGTAATAGTAGTACTTACGGAGAGGTCCCCATTGAAGTAGGATGCGTTTGGAGTTTCAGAAAATCGATCCCTGACCACTGCCACATCCTTAAGTCTAATAGTTTGGCCCGAAGCATCTGCCCTGATGATCAAATTGGAGAGCTCGTCACCATAATAAGACCTGTTATTTGCCCTGATAAGGTATTCTTCTGCATCGGTCTTGATATTACCACCGGTTACCAGAATATTCGCATTAGAGACGGCCTGTGCCACTTCGGTAAAGGACATACCATAAGCCAGCAGATTATTTTCATTTACCGCAATTTCAATCTCTTCCTGCGGATATCCTGAAACATTGATTTGGGAAATTCCGTCAATGGATCTAATATCGTTTTCTATTTGGCGCCCAATCTGTTTTAAAGTTGCCAACGGAATATTAGTGCCGCTTATGGCAAAACTGATGGTCTGTCTTACCACCTCTAATTTAGAAACCACTAAGGGTTCCATACCTGTTGGAAAGGTTGGCACGCGGTCAACCGCATTTTTTACCTGCAAAAGCATAAAGTCTACGTCCCTACCTTTTTCAATTTCCACATTGATGCTCCCGCTGTTCTCTCTGGAGGTAGAGGTAACTCTATCTACGCCTTCAAGACCTTTTAAATTATCTTCGATCTTTAAAACAATACCCTCTTCTATCTCCTGAGGTGAAGCCCCGGGATAGGTTATGTTTATTGAGATATTCTTCGAATCGGTAAGAGGAAAGAAGGAAGATTTTAAGGACAATGCCCCTACAATTCCAAATATGAAGAAGGCAATGATCACAACATTGACCGCCACATGGTATTTTATGAAATAAGCGATAATATTTCTCATTGTTCAATATTTTGAGCAGTCTCCCCCTTGTATACTTTTACCAACATCCCGGCGTACGCCCCAACTACTGGTTTTGTTATGATCGTAACACCGTCTGGCACTTCCTTTAGCACTACTTTCTTATCTGAGAAATAAACCGGTTTTACATCTATAAGATCTAGTATGGTATCGCGAACAACAAAAATCTTGTCATTTTCTAAAAGCAGGTTTCTATCAATTTCTATAGCATTGGCCTCCTCTTTTGCATTTAGATTTGCCTCTAAATACATACCTTCCTTCAGATCGCTGTCACTTACTTCTATAAACGCTTTAATGGTCTGGGATGCCTGATCTACTCTTCCGTTGATCCTGGTGACAATTCCATTATAGGTCTTATTTCGATCTAATGTTACAAGATTTACAACTTCTCCAACCTTCAAAAGATCACTGAAGGTTTTGCTTACAGCAACTTCCAATTCATACACATCCATATTTATAAATTCTCCAAGTTTCTGTCCCGACCTTACCAGAGAACCTTCTGTCACCAAGGCCTCTGTCAGTATCCCTTTAAATGGTGCTCTAATGGTGTACTTACTTAGGCGCTGTTCCAAATTCTTTACATTGTAATAATTCGTTAGGATACCCCGGCCTGAAATAAAATATTTCTCGTTTTCCGAGGTCATGGCAGGAAGCGAAGGGGTAGTTCTATCCAGATCAAAATTTGAAAGGTAGGCTTGCCACTTGGGATATACCTCAGGGTAATCTAACCTTAGATCTGGCATAATGGAAGTAATTAAATTATATAAATTACTCTTGGCAGACTGCACGCTTGCATAATATTCAGAAGCATCTATCCTTATGATTGTCTCCCCGGCACTATATGGCTGACCCGCTTTAAATAGTTTATTCCCCTTTTTGAAAACACCTTGTACCTCAGCAAAGAGTTCTACCCTCCGTTTAGCGGTAAGATTCCCATTTGCCGGTACAATAATTGGTACTGTACCGTTAGAAACTGTTTGTGTAAAAACAGTCTTAACCACTTTTTCCACCCTTGGTTTAGGCCTGGTTTTACTATCAACTATCTTTTTAGATAAAAAGACACCTAATACGATTATTAGGACACCTACTATTGATAAAATTGTTTTTCTCATGGTATACGTTCTTATTGTGATGCGATTTCCGACGTAAAATTATCTTGTATCCGTTTCAGAATTTCGATCATTCTTTTTATCTCTGATTTACTGATATCTTTTTCCAGAATATCTATAGCTTTTTGGATGATGGGTCTTGTATTCCGGAATACTTGCCGGCCGCTTTCGGTTAAATGAACAAGGTTTACCCTCCTGTCCGCTTCGTGTTGCCTCCTGAATATGTATCCCTTTCGTTCCATTTTGGCGAGCAATCTTGCCAGGGATGATTTATCCCGCCATGTTAGATGCGCCAATTCATTCTGATTTAGTCCATCATGATGATGTAGTTTTTTAAGAACGATCATTTGTTCTTTGCTAACATCCAATCCATGTTGCTGGAAGGCTTCATGTAAATAGTAATCTACTATTTTAGTTGTCTTCCCAATCCATGGTCCGAGTGACTTCTCCAGATCAATATCAAATTCTAATTCTTGCACCGCGCAAAGCTATATAATTATTGTTTAGTTGCACGTGCAACCATAGTTAATTAAATCATAATTTTTGTTTAACCTTTTGATTTATCAATAAAACAAAAAAAAAGAGACGTTTTCACATCCCTTTTTTAAAGCTAACTAACTTAAAAATGACTAATTATGGTCTGGATCCTCATCTGGATCATCAAATTTTGTATCAACAACCCGTGTTTTCTTAAAATCGAGCTCTTTGAAGTTTAGTTTCAGATCCCCTTTATCATAGTCGAACACAAGGAATTGTCTCGTGTTCATGGTCTCTAAATTCTTTAGGGAATTAAATTTGTTATTTTGGATCTGAAGGATCTCCAAACTTGCCAGTTGACTAAATTCTGCAGGGATCTCCCCATCTAACTGGTTATTGGCTAAGATAAGTTCCTTAAGTTGAACTAATTTGCCAAATTCTCTCGGGATGGCGCCTTCCAGGGTATTTTCAAAAAGCCCGAGACTTTCCAACTCGTTAAGTTCTCCAAGAGATTCCGGAATGGCTCCTTTTAAATTATTGCTGGATAGGTTTAAGACTTTTAATTTTACTAACTGACCAATACTTTCAGGTATGCTCCCTGTAAAGAAATTATTAAAGGCCGTTAGTTCCTTAAGATTAGATAATTCACCAAAGGAAGCAGGCAAAACTCCTTTGAACCTGTTCATTTCAATCTTAAGTACTTCGAGACTTGCCAAGTTGGCGATAGACTCAGGTAACTCTCCTGTTAAACCATTAAATGCCAGATTTAGCACTCTGAGATGAACCAATTTACCAAAGCTTGGAGGAATAACTCCTTTTAAATTGTTTCTGAAAAGATTGATCTCCACCACATGGTCATTCTCCACTTTCACCCCATACCAATCCGTAACGGGCTTAGTTAGGTCCCAACTTCTGACCCATTCCGTACCATTGGTGCTTTCATAAAATTCCTTGAGAGCCTTTGTTTCGGCCTTACTTACTTTGGCAGAAACAAAAATTGAGGAGCTGAACAAAACAATCAAAAGGATCAGCGTATTTTTCATGGTGTTAGCATTTGAGTGTAAAGAAAATCTTTCAAACTAAATCTTATAGATATCTTAGGAATTACCTTACAAATATACCGTAATGTAGGGATTGGATGTCATTTTATCCGACGAACGGTCCAAATATGTTGTGAAACTATACTAATTTGTGGTGTACAAAAAAGATGGATCTCTAATACGTTGTCAAAGTCCTAATCCTCAAGCTTTAAAGTAAGCTCTTCCCACTGTTTCATCAAGGATTCCAATCGTTTTTTCTTTTTTTGATACCCCTCAAAAAAATCGGGTTGTGCGATGGTCTTATCGTAGTTCATAAGCAATTCGTGATCAATATCTGAAATCTGTTTTTCCAGGACACCGATCTCACTTTCCAAATTGCTGAGCTTGTTTTTTAAGCCCTTAGCCTTTTTCTGATCCTTATACGGCTTTTCAGTTTGAGATGGTTGTTTTTTTTGAGCTGTTTTGGCCGACTTCTTCTCAATGGCCCTGAAATCCTGTGCCTTTCGCTCTTCCAGGAAATAATTGATATCTCCCAAATACTCTTTGATCTTTTTGTCTTTAAATTCGTAGACCTTATTTGTTAGCCCTTGCAGGAAATCCCTGTCATGCGACACCACAATTAAAGTGCCTTCAAAGTTAATAAGGGCCTGCTTTAAAACATTCTTTGAAGCAATGTCTAAATGGTTGGTAGGTTCATCCATCACCAGTACATTAAAGGGCTGCAACAACATCTTCGCCAAGGCCAACCTGTTCCGTTCGCCACCCGAAAGCACTTTCACATACTTTTCCACATCGTCCCCACTAAAGAGAAAGGAGCCAAGAATATCCCGCACCTTGCTACGATTCTTTTCATTGGCCGAATCGATCATGGTATCCAGGACCGTTTTGTTGCCCTCTAAGTATTCTGCCTGATTTTGGGCAAAATATCCGATCTGTACGTTATGACCTAATTTTACATGCCCCTCATAGGGTATTTCCCCAACCAGTATCTTGGCCAAGGTAGTTTTACCCTGCCCATTCTGACCAACGAATGCGGTCTTACTGTCGCGTTCCAACAACAGGTCTATATCTTTTAAAACCTCCTTTGAGCCATAGTTCTTGGATAGGCTTTCTACTTCTGCAACTACTTTTCCGGGCACCACGGAAACCGGAAATTTTACTTTTAGCACGCTGTGATCCGATTGATCCACTTCAATACGGTCCATCTTGTCTAGCTTCTTTATAAGGGATTGGGCCATAGAAGCCTTGGATGATTTTGCCCTGAATTTTTCAATTAGTCTTTCCGCCTGTTGTATTTCCCTTTCCTGGTTCTTTAAGGCATTCATCTGTTGCTCCTTGATCTCTTGTCGCAAGATCAGAAACTGTGAATAGGGCTTGTTGTAGTCATAGATCCTCCCCAGCGAGATCTCAATGGTCCTGTTAGTTACATTATCCAGAAACATCTTGTCATGCGAAACAATCACGATAGCCCCAGTAAAGCTCGTAAGGAATTGTTCTAACCATAAGATGGACTCAATATCCAGGTGGTTCGTTGGTTCATCCAGTAGCAATACGTCATTTTTCTGAAGTAATAACTTGGCCAATTCAATACGCATCCTCCAGCCTCCTGAAAAAGTATCTGTTTTTTTATCAAAATCTTCCCTCTTGAATCCTAAGCCAAGTAAGATCTTTTCTGTATCTCCCTGATAGTTGTATCCTCCATGTATCTCATATTGATGCGTATAATCATTGAGATCTACCATTAACTGATGATACCCATCGCTTTCATAATCCGTTCTTTCTGCCAGCTGTTCGTTGATATGGGTCAATTTACGTTCAGTGGCCTGCAATTCTTCAAAGGCCTTGTATGCCTCTTCCAGTACTGTATGTCCTTCTTCAAAATCTATATCCTGCCTAAGAAAGCCAATACTGATCTCCTTATCAGAAGCAATGGTCCCTGAATCTGGCGCAACTTCTCTGGACAACAATTTCAACAAGGTAGATTTCCCCGCACCGTTTTTGCCAATAAGCCCTACCCTATCGCCGGGATTAAGACGAAAGGCGATCTCCTCAAATAAATATTCGCCGGAGAAGGAAACAGAAAGATTGTGAACATTAAGCATTACTGTGACTGTGGTTACGTTGAAGGCAATGGTAAAAAAGTATCTTTACCCAAAAATTTTTGCAAATGTTAAAAAAAGGAAACAAACTCTACAGCATTTTAACAGGAAGTTGTCCAAAATGCCATTCAGAAAGCATGTATGCCTATCAGAATCCGTATCGTATGGGTTCCCTTTTTAAGATGCAGGAACGCTGTTCTCATTGTAATACAAAGTATAAGATAGAACCGTCATTCTTTTATGGGGCCATGTACGTGAGCTATGCCGTAGGAATTGCCTTTGCAGTGGCCGCTTTTGTCATCTCCTTTTTGATCATAAAAGCCAGCTTACTTGCTACTTTTATCAGTATTGTGATCACGATGATTGTTTTTTTACCCGTTATTATCCGTTTATCACGAAATATTTGGATCAATATCTTTATGAATTACGATCCTGATGCAGCAAAAAGTTAATTCTTACCGTAGCGCTTTCGAAACCTGGTAATATCCATATCAGGGATCAACTTTTGTTCATTCTCTATAAAATCATACAACGCCTTAGATGCATATGGGGCGATCATAACTCCTCTGGAACCAAATCCATTTAGCACAAATAGAGGCTTATGAACAGGATGTTGCCCAACCAATGGTCTTCTGTCTGCTACTGTAGGTCGTATTCCTGCCACGTGATGTATCACCTCATACTCACATCTAAGAAAGGTCCTCAACTTCGTTTCCAATTCCTCTCTGGCTTCCGAAGTAGGATCATTGGTCTTGTCTTGCCATTTGTAGGTGGCCCCAATACGGTAGGTATCTCCGCCTAGGGGAATTATGAATACTGAAGACTTTATAACCTTATTTTCTTTAAGTTCAGGCGCTTTAATTGTTAGTAGCTCTCCTTTAGTGCCGTTCAGGGGAAGGTAATTGAAGTATGGATTTCGCTGCAGGCCATAGCCAGTTGCAAATACCAGATGTTTGGCCCGAAGGTCTTTATACACTACTTCCTTATCTTGTATCTGCAGCAGTTCATATTGAAAAGATTCACTGAACAGAAGATCTTTCCTTTTCAAATACGCCGCATAGGAAGACAGCAGTAAACGCGTATCTATACGTCCTGTGCCCAATACCTCTCCATATCCCAGAGGCGCATGAATAGCATTATTATCATTGGCAACCAGCGTTGTGGACATCAATGGCCTCAATGTGGGCTTGTCTGTAGCTTCAAACCAGCCGTTTTGTTCTTCAATACTGGCAAATCTTCGCAAAACGCGCAGCGGATGATCCAGGGGTACCCCTAGTTTTTCTTCTAGTTTTGAATAGAAGGGCGGCAGCTGTTCTATTTGTTCGTGGGCTTTCCAGGCAAGCGTAAAGCGCTTTAGAATTACAGGATTGTACAACCCACCGGCCACAATGGACGCTTGTTGGGAATTATCACTGATCACCCGAAATGATCTGCCTTGTTCTTCAAGGGTCTCACAAAAGGAAATACCGGCCAAACCAAGGCCTACCACAAGGTACTCTACCATGGTACAAAAATAAAAAACGCCGCTTCATAAAGAGCGGCGTTTCCATATTATAATTGAATTGGAATAAAATTGGACTTTCTTAATAGGCCCACATGTCTTGTTCCCTGTCTCTGATCGCTTCTTTAATTCGATTAGACTCCAGTAACTGGAACAATGCATTGTCGGCAATGTAATCGTCTATAGAACGGTCTCCGTGAACGTTATCTTCCCTGTAAATCACCGCATTAAACCTTCTTGCATTCAATAACATATCGAACGTAATGGGTTGAGCGGAATTTCGCTGGTTAAACACCTTGGCGTCATGCAAGATCTTCCGTGCACTTGGGAACCACACCCAGAACAACTCTACCTTATTATCGGCAGGGTTCATGGATTCATCATCTACAAAGTTTACATCAGGAGCAACTGGTGCAATCCCCAGGAGGCGATACTTCAATTCACCCTGGCGCTTGTCAAAATACCAAATACCCTTTATACGATACTCTTCAATATCTGCCGCAGTGATCTCTCTCCTGTTAACATATTCGGGAGAAAGTTGTTCCCCGGCATTTATCTGTTCGTATCCCAGATCTGTAGTATCTACCCTTGTGAGGGTTGCTTTGAGGTCTTCGAACTTCCTTCTTTCTGTGAAATAAGAATCCACGTAGACATCTTTTAGTTTACCGTTCTTGATGTTCTTAAGAAAAACATCATAGAGCGATCTCCTATCAGCTCCGATATCGATCGTATCCGTCGGATAATAGAGGGCGAAATTCACCCGCTCATCAAGGTCGATCACTTCCCAGATGGTCTTGGACCAGAGAATATCCCTGTCATCCACATACCCGTAATCTAATGGCACATCGTCATCCATGGCCAACTGATTCTGAGTCTTCTTCCCAATCTCCTCGGGTTTCTTAGCATTCAGGATATTTGCCTGTGCTATGATAGAGATTGGTAGCAAAGAAACAGCTCCAACTAGTATTACATTCTTCCAATTCATAAAATTCAATTTTACTAACTATTCTTATTGTGTTATCTCCACAACAACCGGAGATACTTTCTTAAGCTTATACGTTCTGTTATTTGTAATATAGGCTTCAATATCAAATACTTGCACAGCATCACCTCTTTTAGCTCTTTTCAGGGCCGATTTTGCTCTGCTATCTAATTTGTTTCCTTTTACCACTACGGTAGGCTGACCGGGAACTTTAAACTTAAATCCACTAACCGCCAGGTTAAGGTCAAAGTCAAAGTCTTCCAACAACGCTCCAATAGTAGCAATTTCCATATTACGACTTGGCATCTTGGTACTACCAGATTCACCTCGTACAGATCCTGCTGGTCTTGGAATATCCTTGATCCTGAATGTAGCAGGTGTACTGATACGTTTTCCGTCTGGCAATACACCAGAGGCGTTGATGGTTACTTCTCTTCCTTTACCAGGATTCATGATGTATTTGCTTCCACTCAACCTTTTAAGTCCGGTGGCACTGGCAGATACTTTATTATCAGGAATACCAGGGATGGAAATGGTCATAGGGTTAGCAACCCCACGGTATACCACGTTCATCTTATCAGCAGAGATTACTGCTGCATCTGGTTTAGAGATCGTAGAGAATGAGTTCTTTACAGGAACTTCTGTTTCCACACCGTCTTGCATATACAATAAGGTACCTGCGATCTCATGATCACCTGCACTTCCTGCTCCTATCAATAGTTCTACGCCTCCTTCTTTGAGCTCGTAATCCTTCCCTTCGGCCATCTTGCGACCATCCAGCGTCAATTCTGCTTTTACCGGTTTGGCAGATCTGTCTGTCTTACCTAACACAATACTTCCACTGAATTTTTCACCTGAATAAAAGGCCGATTTCTCAGAATACAATTGGGTTTCAAAGTTCGTTAAGGACACCTGACTTGTAAGCTCTCCCTGCAGCATGGCTTTCAAAGCAGCTTCTTCTGTTGCCTTGATATCCGATTGCAGTGCCGTAAGCTTTGTCAGTGATGCAATTAATGGAAAACCTTCATAATTGTAATTGATCCAGTCTACCTTTACACCATCTCTGCGTTCTACCTTGCCGTTAGCATCACCTGTCTGGAAGCGAGTTTCAACCTGAGATTTTACTTCAGGATAATCCTTTCCTATGATAGTGATCACTTGCGAACGATAGTCATTCAATCTTTTCATAAATTCCTTTCCTTCAGGGGCCAGATTATCTCCCTGGAAAAACTTCTGATCTAAATAATCAGCCTTGTCCATTACCTGATAATCCTTGGTATCTTCCACATCAGCAGTCATCGATTTTTTAAGATCCTCCAGATATGTAAAGTAATCCTGTGAAAGTTGCTTGATTTTCTTTGCATCCGTATACAGCTCTGAATATTTAGCTGCATCTTCTGATGCTTTGGTCTCCAGGCTCACCAAAAACGCTTGATTGCTTTCGGTTGCCTTTGTATTAGAAGCTTCGAACTTTTCGTTCATAAGGCCAAAAGCGGCTAAAACTTCCTTACTCATATTGAGCGCCAGCATTGCGATAAAGATCAAATACATTAAATTGATCATCTTCTGACGCGGTGTTGCTTTTCCTGATGCCATGTTTTTCTAATTAGTTTTGATTAATAACTTGATTTGGGTTTATAATTCGCGACTAATTAGTTTTTGCTCATAGCAGACAACATACCACCATACACACCATTTAAGGATGAAAGGTTAGAGGCCAACGATTCCATTTGATCTTTAAGAGCACCAGCATTTTGAACAACTTCCTCATTAATAGAGGCTTGTCTGCTAGCACTATCTAATTGAACTTTATAAAGACTATTCAATGATTCCATCTGGGCAGCTGCCTGAGACATTTCATCAGAATACTTCTTGGTAGACTCCATAGCATCTACTGAAGGGGCAATACCTTTGGCAGCACCTTCAAAATTGCGAATGCTATCTCCCAAGCTGGTCATCAATTCAGCATCGATGTTTGCTTCCTTCAATAATTGATCTAATTTTTTAGATAATAATCCTTCTGCTTCTTTAGCGTCAGATTTAGATTTACCATTAGATTCTCCTCCGGCTAATTCCGGATATACCAAAGACCAATCGAATTCATCATCTACCGGTTCAAATGCACTGATAGCGAAAATAAGAGCCTCTGTAATAAGACCTACAGCGAGTAGTAATCCACCTGTTAGCGGACCAAATTCCCAGTGAAGGATTTTAAATAGTGCTCCAATGATCACCACTGACGCACCCAGCCCGTAGGCCATGTTAAATAATTTTTTTGTTGATTTTGACTGTGCCATAATTCTAAGATTTAATTAAGTTTAATAATAAGTATTTGGTTTTTGTTTGATTTTTTTTGCAATCTATTATTGTGTTGAATCTTCTTCTCCCATGTAATCCTGAACGGTTCTGAAGCCGATATAACTACGTGCTGAATCTCTGTATTCATAGTCCCTTGTACTTACCTGCAAGAAGTAAGCAACATCTTTCCAGGATCCTCCGCGGATCACCTTCCGGGCGTTTTCACCAGAATCTGCATTAGGGTTCATGGTAGACGCATACTCATAGGAACCTGGGAAATAACTACTATTGGTCCATTCAGCTACGTTCCCTGCCATGTTGTACAGATTAAAATCATTTGGCTCGTACGATTTTGCTTCTACTGTATACAGTGCAGCATCTGCAGCATAATCGCCACGTTGTGGTTTAAAGTTTGCCATAAAGCAACCCGTATCACTAATTACATAAGGACCACCCCAGGGATATGTACCTCCTTCAATACCTCCTCTGGCGGCATACTCCCATTCTGCTTCTGTAGGTAAACGGAACTGGTTTACAAACTGTTTGCCACGGCTCTTTTGATCGTCATTCTTAAATTTGGTTCTCCAATGACAGAAGGCCTTGGCCTGTTTCCAGGAAACACCTACTACAGGATAATCACTATAGGCATCGTGCCAGAAGTAATCATTGTGCATAGGCTCGTTATAAGAATATTCGAAATCGCGGATCCAAACGGTCGTATCCGGATAGATCTCCAACTCTTCGGTCTTGATAAATTCTTTTCTCCTTGTATCCCTGCTCCTGGCTGCCTCCTCTATATCCATAAAAGTATATTTATACTTTAATTTGGATACATCTATGGTGCGTTGGCCATTATATGACTCCTCTTCAGGAATATATATAGAATCCATTATTTCGGCATAGTATTCATCAGGATAATCAGAGGTGTCCCAAACAAGTTCTTCCTCTGTATTTAATTTGAAACCTTCATATCCAGTCTCACCCATCCCCGAATAATTATCGAGCATATATTTTTCATATACAGACATTCTGGTCGTATCGGCACTTTTAAAAGCGTATTCACCAATACCTCCATCTTCCGAACCCATTCCCAGTTCATCAGCCAAAATAGCAAGTTTGGTCCGAACGATAGAATCGCGAACCCATTGCACAAACTGGCGATATTCACTGTTGGTTATTTCAGTATCGTCCATATAGAACGATCTTACCGTAACTGTTTTGGTAGGGGCATTGAGAACCTGCGCCATATCTTCCTCGCTTTTACCCATTATAAATGCACCTCTTGGTATGAGCTCCATTCCATATGGTTTTTCGGGGTACCATTTCTTACCTTGGACGCCCACTAGTTCTCCTTTTGTTTTTGAACCACAACTCGATAGTAAAAAAACAAACGCTATAGATAACAACAATAGCTTCTTCATACTTTAGGTTAAATTTCGATTTAGACTTTAAACAGTAATCACAATTATTATTCTCTAAAACTACTTTTTGAATAAATTATTGTACGTTACTGACCTTCCTTTTAAAAAATTCACGTTTAGTTTAAACCTTTCTTATAGGCTTTAAACCACCGCTCAGGAATAATTTGGTCGCACGCGTCTAAATAATCCTGCTCAGTGCAAGGTAATAACGCAGGTGAATTTAATTTAGTATGTGAAGAAACAAAAGGTGGGACTTCTACCCACCACCTTTGGGTAAGCTGACTTTTAAAGAACACCAATTCTTCGGTCTCGGTGGGCACGATGAACTTAGTAAAGTCCTTGCTCTTGGCATTGGGACGTTCTTTGATCCTGAAGTTGTAGCCCTCCATGAAGTACCATATGATCTGGGCTACCAATTGATAAGATTGTGAGTTGTTCTCGCTTTCATAGATGCCAAATACGGCTACGTTCTCACTTATTCCGGCATATCTGGCAATTGCACAGATCTCCCTGCCATCAAAGCCATTTGGCGAAAAGTTGGAAGACAGGCCAATTTCACTGGCCTTAATAGCCCTGACATCCAGACTAACCAAGTGTGCATTTCTCAATACCGGTTCTGCCAGAGAAATATCCGAACTGATCTCTCCTAAACGATAGGCATCAAAAAAAAGCCTTTCCATAAGATCTATCTCTTCCTGGGCGTTGAAATAACTCTGGTACCCAATATTGGAGAAATTAAAAAGATTATTGGGTTTATCGGTAATGATCTTACTCATATAAGAACTGGAAGAAATGAGCTCTTCGTCTGCGCCAAAATCGAACCGGCTATCAACAGATACCAGGTTGATCATATTCTTTATCTTATCAAAAGCGCGGTAAGTTGGGTAAGTGATATCCTGGGTAGCACCTATTATTATAGGTATTACATTTTCTTCCAGTAATTCCGCTACAATCTCTTTGACCACAAAATACGTATCCTCTACCGTTTCACCTTCTTCTACATTTCCAAGGTCCACAATATTCACATTCCAGTTCCCCAGCATTAATTTGTAGAGTTGTATGCGGATCTCCGCAATAGCCAGTTTTTCCGGTTTCTTTTCAAAAGCATTACGGGATTCGTTCACCCCCATGATGGCAAAAGAAGCATTAGCTAGTACAGGCAGACCATCTCGCTTTGTATGCTTAAAAATATTTTTGCCTAGAGACTGTGGTGGCAATAGTTCACAGTGAGCCAGTGCCTTATCTTCTACCGGTACTAAAAAATCAAACGCCATAGGCTAACAGCAACGGAGGGTTACTTTCTTTTTTTCTTTGGTTTTTTCTTTTCAAGGAGACCCTGAGCATCTTCGAGACTGTAATTGGTTACATCTACATCCTTGGACAGTTCAACCTTTAATTTACCTTTTATGATCTGATGCCTACCCCAGCGGGCTTTCTCTATTCTAATGCCTTCTTCGGGCCATTCCTTTACCACACGCTCTGCCTCTTTCTTCTTTTTAGCCTCAATCAATTCGGCTATATCATCTTCAGATAGGTTATCAAAATCGTATTTCTTATTCACATTGATAAACATGCCATCCCACTTAATAAATGGCCCAAATCTACCCTTTCCTTTGGTGACATCTTTTCCTTCATAGGTGGTGATGGGTGCATCTGCCTTTTGTTTCGCTTTGATCAATTCAATAGCTCTGTCCATGTCTATATCCATAGCACTTTCTCCACTCTCCAGGGAAACGAATTTTTTTCCAAAGCGAACATAAGGGCCGTATCGACCTACGTTGGCCTCCACTTCTTCACCTTCAAATACACCCAATTTTCTGGGTAGTTTAAAAAGTTCCATTGCATCTTCAAAAGTGACAGAGGCAATAGACTGGTCTGGCAGTAAGCTGGCAAACAGCGGTTTTTCTTCTTCCTCCACCGTTCCTATTTGAACCATAGGTCCAAAGCGACCCAGGCGCACAGAGACTTGTCTTTTGGTTTTTGGATCCGTTCCTAAGATACGTTCGCCACTAGCCCGTTCTGCATTTTCCTCCACATCAACCACATTGGGATGAAAGTCTTTATAAAAATCTTTCATCACCTTTTGCCAATCTTCTTCCCCTGAGGCAATCTCATCAAAATCTTTTTCAACCTTAGCTGTGAAATGGTAGTCCAGAATATTGGCAAAATTATCAACAAGAAAGTCGTTCACAATAATTCCAATATCTGTAGGCACCATCTTGCCTTTATCAGAACCAACCATTTCGGTTAAATGTTTTTCTTTGATGGAATCGTTCTCCAATACCAATTGGGAATACTTTCTTTCCGATCCTTCAATGCTGCCTTTTTCTATATACCCTCTGTTCTGAATAGTTGAGATGGTTGGCGCATAGGTTGATGGTCTTCCAATACCCAATTCCTCCAATTTTTTTACCAAGGTTGCCTCCGTATATCTATAAGGAGGTCTGGTAAACCGTTCTGTAGCGGTTATATAGTTATTATACAACGCATCATTCTCTTTCATGGCCGGGAGCATTCCTTCCTGCTCTTCCGCCAGGTCTTCCTCGTCCTTCCCTTCAAGATAAACTTTTAGGAATCCGTCAAATTTTATTACTTCCCCGTTGGCAGTAAATTCTTCCTTATGGGTATTGGTCTTGATCTTTACATTGGTACGTTCTAACGCGGCATCGGCCATTTGGGAGGCCAGCGTTCTCTTCCAGATCAGTTCATACAATTTTGCCTGATCTCTTTCCACCTTTGGGGATTGCAAGGTCATATCTGTGGGGCGAATGGCCTCATGAGCCTCTTGTGCCCCTTTACTCTTGCCTTTATAATTTCGGACCTTACTGTATTTTTCACCATAATTCGTAACTATAGCCTGTTTGGCCTCATTTATGGCTTCCTTAGACAGGTTTACACTGTCTGTTCTCATGTAGGTGATCAATCCTGCCTCATATAATCGTTGCGCCACCTGCATGGTCCTGGCTACTGAGAAATACAATTTTCTTGAAGCTTCTTGTTGTAATGTAGAAGTAGTAAAAGGAGCGGCCGGCGATTTTTTTGCAGGTTTCTTGTCCAGGGAAGCTACCGAGAAACTGGCCTTGAGGTTCTGCTTCAGAAAGCTCTCAGCTTCCTGCTTGGAAGCAAAGGTCTTTGAAAGTTTCGCACTAAAGATCTCTCCCTTTTCCGTTTTAAATTCTGCATTGATCCTAAATGATGCCTCCGGTGTAAATGCTTCTATAGATCGTTCCCGTTCTACAATAAGTCGGACCGCTACAGATTGTACTCGCCCTGCGGAGAGACCCGGCTTTATCTTCTTCCACAAAACAGGAGAAAGTTCATATCCCACCAATCTGTCTAAAACTCTGCGAGCCTGCTGGGCATTTACCAAATCATAATTGATCGCCCTTGGATTTTCTATTGCCTTTTGTATGGCCCCTTTCGTAATGGAGTTAAAAACAATCCTTTTTGTTTTGTTCTTATCCAGGCCTAAGGTCTCTGCCAAATGCCAGGAAATAGCTTCCCCTTCACGGTCCTCATCACTGGCTAACCATATGATCTCAGCTTTATTGGCGAGGTCCTTTAATTTTTTTACAATCGATTTTTTATCTTTATCAACGATGTATTTCGGAAGGAAATCATTCTCAACGTCCACGCCTAATTCCTTTGAGGGAAGATCTGCTATATGTCCAAAACTAGACTCTACCTTAAACTCCTTCCCCAGGAATTTTTCAATAGTCTTCGCCTTGGCGGGTGATTCCACGATTACTAAATTCTTAGCCATTCATTGATTTTTGAAGTCACAAAAGTATACCAATTTTTTGATTTCTGGTGATGACCTATAGCAGTATGCCTAATTTGACTGTAAATTTTTCTCTGCTTTCTGCTCCAGTTTCCTGTGCGAAAGAATCCTTTCGACAAACGATAAAAAGCAAAAATTAATCTTATTTTTAACCAGATCTAGAACACAAACCATCATGAAAAGAATCTCCCTTTTAAGTCTCTCCATCCTTTTATTATTTTCCTTTCAAGAGACTACAGCGCAACGCAAAAAGAACAACACAAGAACAACGAAGTACAATGAGTCATTGTATAATTCCCTGGAATGGCGACTCATAGGTCCTTTCAGAGGTGGCCGGGCCGGCACGGTATCTGGCGTTACTACTGATGATAATTTGTACTACATGGGAACTGCGGGTGGTGGTGTCTGGAAAACGAGTGATGCGGGAAATACCTGGGAATGTATCTCTGATGGCTATTTTGGCGGCTCCATTGGCGCTGTAGCGGTCTCAGAATCTGATCCCAACATCTTGTACGTTGGAGAAGGAGAACAAACGTTGCGGGGTAATGTTTCCTCCGGCAATGGTCTATGGAAAAGTATGGACGCCGGTAAAACATGGACCTTTATTGGACTAGAAGGCTCGGAACATATCGCCAGGATACGAATACATCCGAAAGATCCGGATATTCTGTATGTCGCAGCCATCGGCAATTTATGGAAGCCGAATGAAACAAGAGGGGTTTATCGTTCCATGGATGGGGGGGAAAATTGGGAAAAAATTTTATATGTCAGTGATAAAGCGGGGGCCGGTGATCTTATCCTGGACCCAAATAATCCAAGAATTATATACGCTGCCACATGGCAAATGAAAAGAAACGGGTATCGAATGGACAGCGGTGGAGAAGATAGCAAGCTATTCAAAAGTGTTGACGGAGGTACGAGCTGGAACGATATCTCTTCACATTCAGGACTTCCGGGAGGCCCTTGGGGTATCGTTGGAATTACTGTCTCTCCTTTAGATTCTAACAGGATTTGGGCAATCATAGAAGCAGATAATGGTGGCCTGTATCGTTCGGATGATGCCGGCATCACCTGGGAAAAAATAAATGAGAACCGCGCTTTACGGCAACGGGCATGGTATTACAGCAGAATATATGCCGACACTCAGAACAAAGACAAAGTGTATGTCATGAATGTAAGTTATGGCGTTTCTTCTGATGGTGGCAAAACCTTCACGCTTAAAAATGCCCCCCATGGGGATCATCATGATTTATGGATAGATCCCAATAATAGTGATAGAATGATCATTGCAGATGATGGAGGTGCGCAAATTTCGAATGACGGGGGAGAAAATTGGTCCACTTATTATAACCAACCTACGGCCCAGTTCTACAGGGTGACTACGGATAATACCTTTCCATATAGAATTTACGGGGCACAACAAGACAATAGTACCGTGAGAATTTTTCACAGAACCTCAGAAAGCACTATAACGGAGAGCGATTGGGAAGATACGGCTGGTGGGGAAAGCGCCCACTTGGCGCCCGATCCTAAAAACAATAATATAGTCTATGGAGGTACCTACAAAGGTTATATGATGCGCCGTGACCACTCCATAGATCAAACAAGATCTACCAATGTATGGCCAGACAATCCCGCAGGTTCTGGGGTGGAGATCATGAAATACCGTTTTAATTGGAATTTTCCGGTACTGTTCAGTATGCATAACACCAACCGCTTATATGCGGGATCTAATTATTTGCATGCAACTACAAACGAGGGACAATCTTGGGAAACCATTTCCCCGGACCTTACCAGGGGACTCCCTGAAACCATAAAATCTTCTGGCGGCCCTATTACACAAGACAATACAGGAGCTGAGTTTTATTCAAATATTTTTGCCATTGCAGAATCTCCAACGGAAAGAGGTGTTATCTGGGTTGGCAGCGATGATGGACTTATACATATCACCAAAGATGACGGAGAGAATTGGGAGAACATTACGCCGCCAGCTACTATGTCACCTAAATTAAATATGATCAACTGTATAGACGTAAGCCCTTTCAAGAAAGGAACGGCATATATAGCTGCCACCTCCTATAAATTTGGTGACTATACTCCTTATTTATACAAGACAACAGATTACGGCAAAACATGGGCGGTCATTACCAATGGTATTCGGGATACTCATTACACCAGAGCTATACGATCGGATAAAGTAAGGGAAGGTCTTTTGTATGCCGGCACAGAATGGGGCATGTATATCTCATTTGATGATGGAGGCAGTTGGTCGCCATTTCAATTGAATTTACCCATTACTTCCATCAGGGATTTGCACGTAAGAGACAATGATCTTATTGCAGCCACACATGGAAGGAGTTTCTGGATGATAGATGACCTTAGCCCGCTGCACCAATTAGCCGCAGACATGACCAAAAGTGATTTTTATCTTTACAAACCAGACATATCTTACAGGATGCAGCAGTCCGGAGGATGGGGAACACCTAACACTAAACTGGTTGGGGAAAATCATCCAAATGGAGCAATTTTCAATTACTATATAAAGAATAGCACTGAAACTGATTCGGTTACCCTGGATATTCTGGAGATGGACGGTACCCTAATTCAGCGATTTTCCAGTAATGCCAAAGAAAATAAATTTGACCCGGGAGCTCCGAAACCTTTGAAAGTTACATCGGGAGGCAATCGTTTTATCTGGAACATGAGATACCCCGGATTTAAGTCTTTTAAGGGAATGGTTTTGTATTCCTCGCCTAATATAGGCCCTAAAGCGGTCCCCGGAACCTACAAGGTAAAATTAACCTATAACGGCAGAAGCGCTGAAGAGGAGTTTTCAATTATTAAGGACCCCAGGTTGCCTAACACTCAGGAAGATTATGCCAATCAATTCAATTTTCTTATCCGTGTTCGCGATCAGGTTACCAGGGCTAATGAAGCGATCATACAAATTCGATCTGTTAAAACAGACCTGAATTATGTAAAGGAGAAAATAACTGAGGACAAGGAAATGATAACACTCATTGAGGAATTTGAATCGAAACTATCGAGGATAGAAAATTCTATTCACATGACAAAAAACCAAAGCAGACAAGATCCTTTGAACTACGGGATACGCATCAATAACCGCATAGCATTTTTGCTGGCAGATTCACAGCGAGGTGATTATCCACCTACAGACCAATCCTTACAGTTTTTTGAAGAAATAAAAAAAGAGCTGGATGCGGAGATTATAGCACTGAATAAATTGTTGGAAACATACATAGACACCATCAACAGCAAAGTCTCGGATAACAACATAAAAATGATCTCTTATAAATAGAACAGAGTTTACAGTGCCATTGAACTAATGAGTTCAATGCTCATATCAGCATAAGAATATTGATATAATGTTCCCTCACCAACCATGAGTAGGTGATCCTGTAAAGGAATTACATCGAAGGTAGTGATGTCCTCAAAATGTTGCAGTGCCCTAAGTTCGGGAACATTGGTAGTATCATATATTTTCAGACCAAAACTTCCATCGCACACAAAAAGGGTATTGTCCATAATCCCTAACCCATATGGCTCTTCCATAGGATAGGTGGCCATAAGGGCTGGATTGGAAATATCCGAAAGATCCACCAGGAACAGGCCGCTTTCAGTAGCGCCACAGCCATTCCCTCCCCGCAACGTAATATAGGCATACTCACCATCCACTACTACGGGATCGCAAGCAGTGCCATGCTGAAATTCAGATATAAAAGCAGGGCTAGATGGTTCGGTTATATCATATATATACATCCCCCTTCGGCTGCCTAAGAACAACTGATCCCCTTGGTTAAAAATGGTCTCAATATCAAAACCGGCATATACGTCCTCCAAATCCTGAGGATTAGCCAGATCGGATATTTCAAAAATATTGATGCTATGATTGTCCACGGCATATAAATAATCAGCCACGATCTTGAAACGGGCCAGGGATCCTCCTTGTCCAACGCTATTCTCAGCCGCATTGGCCATCATGACATCTTCAAAACGTAACTGTACCTCCTCCACCAGTCTTCTTTCCGTGGTTACTTCCCAGCCAATGAGTACATTGTTCTCATAGTTCCAATCCCCGTATTCAAAAATATCGGCTTCCAACGGCCAGACAACATTATCTCTCAAAACATTTTCGAGTCGATTTACAATTTGAATGTTATTTATATCGGATATATCCAGCACAATAAGATCTGTAAGACTATCGGCATACAGGAAATTATTCTTTACTGAAATATCCACATTCCCAGCAATTTTTATAAAAGATACCTTTTGAGGCGCAGCAGGGTTACTGTTATCAATGACGTGTACCCCCCTAAACTTATCATTCACAAAAATATAATCCTGATACGCATAGATCTTTCCAGATTCTGCAATGGGTTGAGGAACAATAACATCAACGCCGTTCTTAAATTCCTGTATGGAAATTGTCAAAGGACGCGCCACCAGATAGTCTTCATATTTTCCGGGATCATCTTCACTACAGGAAAGGAATCCAAAAATGATGACACAGGCGAATAAGAGTTGGAGAGATTTCATAGCAAGCGAATTAAAAGGTTAGGTATACAATAGATACGCAAAAAGCAGTACGTTGCGTTCAATTTTAAGAAAACATTTACCTGTCATATTGTCATAAAAAAAGATATTGTGCTACCTTTGCGGTCCTTATATAAGGAGTTATCGCAATTTACGCAATGGATAAAGTAATAGATGAAAATGTTCAGGGTTCGGCGCTTATCTTAGATACATCGCAGGAAAACAATAGGAAGCTATACATTGAGAGTTACGGCTGTCAGATGAATTTTTCGGATAGTGAGATCGTTGCTTCCATTCTGGCAACTGAAGGTTTCAACACAACAGATAGGTTAGAGGAGGCAGACCTTGTCCTGGTCAATACATGCTCTATCCGGGAAAAGGCTGAAACCAATGTTCGCAAAAGGCTCGAAAAATTCAATGCGGTCAAAAAGACGAAACCACATATGAAGGTAGGCGTCCTGGGTTGTATGGCGGAACGACTTAAAAGTCAATTATTGGAGGAAGAAAAAATTGTGGACATGGTAGTGGGGCCGGATGCCTATAAGGACCTTCCCAATCTTATTCGCGAGATTGATGAAGGTAGAAATGCCGTAAATGTGATCCTTTCCAAGGAAGAGACCTATGGTGATATTGCTCCTGTTCGGCTCAATTCCAATGGTGTTAGCGCATTTGTGTCTATCACCAGAGGATGCGATAACATGTGCACCTTCTGCGTAGTACCCTTCACACGAGGAAGGGAACGAAGCAGAGATCCTCAATCTATAATAAAAGAAATTAACGAATTATGGCAACAAGGATACCGCGAAGTGACCTTGCTGGGTCAAAATGTTGACAGCTATCTTTGGTATGGAGGGGGTTTAAAAAAAGACTATGACAAAGCTTCAGAAATTCAAAAGGCCACGGCCGTAGATTTTGCCGGGCTTTTATCGTTGGCAGCAAGATCGCAACCAAAAATGAGAATTCGTTTCTCAACCTCTAATCCACAGGATATGACATTGGAGGTGGTAAAGACCATGGCCAAATACCAAAATATATGCAACTATATTCACCTGCCGGTACAAAGCGGCAGCGACCGTATCTTAAAAGCCATGAACAGGCTTCATACCAGGAAGGAATATATGACACTAATAGACGATATCCGAACCATCATTCCTGAATGTGGCATTAGTCAGGATATAATAGCCGGCTTCCCGTCCGAAACAGAAGAGGATCACCGGGATACACTATCCCTTATGGACCATGTAAAATATGACTTTGGTTTTATGTTCGCCTATTCAGAAAGACCCGGTACAATGGCAGCACGAAAATTAGCCGATGATGTTCCTGATGAGGTTAAAAAAAGAAGGCTAACGGAGATCATAGACCTCCAAAGAAAGCATAGCCTGTATAGAACCAAAAAGTATCTGGGCAAAACAGAAGAGGTACTTATTGAAGGCTCTTCTAAAAAGTCGGATGCACATTGGATGGGTCGCACCTCTGCCAATACGGTAGTAGTGTTCCCAAAAGAGGATTACAAGGTGGGTGACTTTGTAGATGTTACAATATCTGATTGTACTTCAGCCACCCTTCTTGGAAATGCCGTTGGACTATCAGAAAATAACGGATAATGGAAAATGTACAACCCATAAAACAACGTTTTGGGATCATTGGAAATGATCTTAAACTAAACCGTGCCCTTGAAAAGGCCATACAGGTGGCCCCAACAGATATCTCTGTGTTGGTTACAGGAGAAAGTGGGGTGGGCAAGGAAGTGGTGCCCAAGATCATACATTCCTTGTCTCATAGAAAGCATGCAAAATATATAGCGGTGAACTGCGGAGCAATTCCCGAAGGCACTATAGACAGTGAACTATTTGGTCATGAAAAAGGCTCTTTTACCGGCGCCACACAAACCCGAAGCGGCTATTTTGAGGTAGCAGACGGGGGCACTATATTCCTGGATGAGGTGGGAGAACTTCCCCTCACTACCCAGGTGCGTTTATTGCGTATCCTGGAGAATGGAGAATTCTTAAAGGTAGGTTCCTCTCAAGTTCAAAAGACCAATGTAAGGATCGTTGCTGCGACCAATATGAACATGATAGAGGCGATCAAAAAAGGAAAATTCCGAGAAGACCTGTACTACCGTCTGAGCACGGTAGAAATCCATATTCCACCGTTGAGAGAACGGAAAGACGACATTCATCTACTCTTCCGAAAATTTGCCTCAGACTTCGGACAGAAATATAAAATGCCTACTATTCGATTAGATGATGATGCAGTGCAATTACTCGAAAAATATCGCTGGCCGGGAAATATAAGACAATTGCGAAATGTTGCAGAACAAGTATCTGTATTAGAAAAAAGCAGAACTATCTCGCTTTCTACATTGAATGGGTATCTTCCTCACGCAAATGATTCCAATTTACCTGCAGTAATTGAGCGTGAATCTAAAAAAGGGGATTTTAGCAATGAACGGGAGATCTTATACAAGGTATTGTTCGACATGAAGGCAGACCTGAACGATCTAAAAAAATTAACCCTAGAAATGCTCAATTCCGATGATTCTGAAAAGGTACAGGAGGAAAATGAAAACCTTATTAGAAAAATATATGGTTCTAACGGAAAAGAGGTGGAGGAAGAAGCCACACCCGTGGAACTATTACCACCACATGAGGACAGAGTAGAGAAACCAAAAGAAATTCCACAGGAAGATAAGTATCATTTTGCCGAGGAGATCCAAGAAGAAGAAACCTTATCTTTACAGGAAAAGGAGATAGAGCTAATCAAAAAATCTCTGGAGCGAAACCGGGGGAAACGAAAAGCAGCCGCTTCCGAATTGGGAATTTCAGAAAGAACCCTGTATCGAAAAATAAAACAGTACGATTTATAGTGAGAAAACAACTAAGCCTTCTTTTACTGTCCTTCTTATGCAGCACCCTTTTTGTAGGTTGTGGCATTTATAATTTTACTGGGGGTGATGTTGGGACAGCTCAAACCTTTACCGTTAATTATTTCCAAAACTATGCTTCTCAAAGTCCGGGCTCTACCTTCGATCCCGGATTAGACAGAGAATACACCCTCTCTTTACAGGACCTGATCTTGAACCAGACAAGCCTGGATCTTGTATCTTCCAACGGAGATCTTCTATATGAGGGTGAGATCGTAGAATACAGAGTGTCCCCTATGTCGGCTACCGCCCAGCAGAGGGCTGCACAAAACAGACTAAGCATCTCCATCAATGTTCGATTTTTCAACAAAACCAAAGAAGGTGCCGAATTTGAAAAACGGTTTTCGTTCTTTTACGATTACCCGGCAACTTCTCAATTAGCCACTGTACGAGATGAAGCGCATCAGGTTATCTTTGAGCGAATCAATCAGGATATTTTTAATGAATCCCTGGCAGACTGGTAACGTATGAAAGTGACAGATTTTACATACCTATTGCAACATCCGGACAAGGTGGTACAACCCGCTCAAACACGGCAATTGGAAGAGGTGGTAAATGAATACCCATATTTTCAGGCAGCGCGGGCCCTACAATTAAAAGGCCTTAAAAATCTTAACAGCTTTAAATACAACAATGCTCTCAAGGTTACAGCAGCCTACACCGCAGACAGGGATGTTTTGTTCGATCTGATCACCTCTCCTGAGTTCCTGCAAAATTCAATAGCAGACACTATATCTGGGAAAACTATTGCTTTGGAAGGGCAGCAAGTGGAGGAAGAGGAAATAATTGCGGACCCGGAATCAAAGAAAACGCTGATCGCCGAATCTGCAGATGAACCATTGCCAAGAACCACAAAAGACGCAGATGCCATATTAGATCCTGCACTATTTACATCCAAGGACCCAGAAATAGATAAGGCGATCGCCAGGGAAAAGGAACTGGCCAGGGAAGCTTTGGAATTGGGGCAACCCTTAGCCTTCACCAAGAAGGAAAAACACTCTTTTATGGAATGGCTGCAATTAAGTGCCTCCAGGCCCATACCCCAAAAGAAAGAAGCAAAGAGTAAATTGGCGAAGATCCCCGAGAGCATGGAGTTCCCAATCGATGAAGGATCAGACAGGAAAAAGAAGTTTGCTATGATAGACCGGTTCCTGGAGGAAAACCCGAAGATTGTTCCTCAGGAAGAAGGCATAGCAAAAATAGATATCAGCGAATCTACTAAGATAGACTCTGAGGAACTCATGACGGAAACATTGGCCAGGGTATATTTGGAACAAAAGAAGTACAAAAAAGCCCTCCAGGCCTATAAAATTTTAAGTTTGAAATATCCGGAAAAAAGTAGTTTCTTTGCAAGCCGAATTAAAGCGGTAAAGCAATTACAAAAGGAAAATCCGTAAAATGAGCACATTTACAATTTTTTTGATTCTTATAATCATAGTATGTTTTCTACTGGTCTTGGTCGTAATGGTCCAAAATCCAAAGGGAGGAGGATTATCCTCTTCATTTGGCGGTGGTGGAACCCAAGTTGTAGGTGGGGTAAAAAAGACAGGTGATTTTCTCGATAAAAGCACCTGGACATTGGCCGCTCTTTTGATAGTTCTCATCTTATTATCCAACGTTGCGTTGAAAGGTAATTTTGGAGATGCAGATTCTAAATTATTACAAGGTGATGATATTGAGACCGCTGTTCCGGAATCTGTTCCGGAAGAAGTAGTTCCAACAGACACCAATAGTCCTCTGGATACTATTCAGTAAGAAATTGATAAATAATGACACTGTGAATGCCAGCCAAAATGACAAGCTGGCATTTTCATTTTACAAACTGTCAGTTTTTGGGCCTTGGCATAATTTCTGCCATCCATAAACAGAATTTTAAAATTAAAATAAAAAACATATGGCTAAACTTAGCATCAAACCATTAGCAGACAGAGTTCTTATTGAACCAATGGCAGCAGAGACCAAAACTGCCTCTGGGTTATATATCCCTGATACTGCAAAAGAAAAACCTCAAAAAGGTAAGGTAGTGGCCGTTGGCCCTGGAACAAAGGATGAAAAGATCACCGTGAAGGTTGGTGATACCGTTCTTTATGGGAAATATGCAGGAACAGAGCTGAAATTAGATGGCACTGATTATCTAATGATGCGTGAGAGTGACATTTTAGCAATTATTTAAAGTAAACTTCAAAGAAACCTGTGGAAACAGGTTATGCTCATTGAAAAAATAAAATAAACAGAATTATGGCAAAAGAAATAAAGTTTGATATTGAGGCAAGAGACGGCTTAAAACGTGGAGTAGATGCCCTGGCCAATGCCGTCAAAGTTACTTTAGGACCTAAGGGACGAAACGTGATCATAAGCAAGTCTTTTGGTGCTCCGGTAGTAACAAAGGATGGTGTAACTGTAGCGAAAGAAATAGAACTAGCAGATGCATTGGAGGACATGGGAGCCCAAATGGTAAAAGAAGTAGCTTCCAAAACCAATGACCTTGCGGGAGACGGAACTACAACAGCGACCGTACTGGCCCAATCCATTGTGAAAGAAGGTCTTAAGAACGTTGCTGCAGGTGCCAATCCCATGGACTTAAAAAGAGGTATAGACAAGGCGGTTGAAGCCATTGTTGAAAATCTTACCAAGCAAGCTAAAAAAGTAGGCGACTCTTCTGAGAAGATCAAGCAGGTTGCTGCTATTTCATCAAACAATGATGAAACCATTGGTGAACTTATTGCACAGGCTTTTAATAAAGTAGGCAAAGAAGGAGTGATCACCGTGGAAGAAGCAAAAGGAACTGATACCTATGTAGATGTGGTAGAAGGTATGCAATTCGACAGAGGATACCTTTCTCCTTATTTTGTGACCGATTCAGAAAAAATGATCGCAGATCTGGACAATCCTTATATCCTCTTGTTCGATAAGAAGATATCTACAATGAAAGATTTGCTTCCTGTACTTGAGCCGGTGGCCCAATCAGGAAAGCCACTGTTGATCATTGCTGAGGACGTAGACGGGGAAGCGCTTGCTACCCTGGTAGTAAACAAGTTACGTGGTTCCCTGAAGATTGCTGCTGTTAAGGCACCAGGTTTTGGAGACCGCAGAAAAGCGATGCTTGAAGATATTGCAATCCTTACCAAAGGAACAGTTATTTCGGAAGAAAGAGGCTTCTCCCTGGAGAATACTACCATAGATATGTTGGGAAGTTGCGAAAAAGTAACCATTGATAAAGACAACACTACTATTGTGAATGGTGCCGGTGCTGCAAAAGAAATCAAGGTTCGCGTAAACCAAATCAAATCTCAGATTGAGACAACAACCTCAGATTACGACAAGGAAAAGCTACAAGAGCGTTTAGCCAAATTAGCCGGGGGTGTTGCTGTATTGTACGTAGGAGCCGCCTCAGAGGTAGAGATGAAGGAGAAAAAAGACAGGGTAGATGACGCACTGCATGCCACCAGAGCTGCAGTAGAAGAAGGGATCGTCGCCGGTGGAGGTGTAGCCTTTCTCAGAGCCAAATCTGTTCTTTCAAAAGTAAAGGTTGAGAATCCGGATGAAGAAACAGGATTACAAATAGTGGCCAGAGCTATTGAATCTCCATTAAGAACCATTGTTGAGAATGCCGGTGGCGAAGGGTCTGTAGTTGTTGCCAAAGTATTCGATGGAAAAGGAGACTATGGTTATGATGCCAAGTCCGAATCCTATGTTGATATGATGAAGGCCGGGATCATAGATCCTAAGAAAGTAACAAGAATTGCCTTGGAAAACGCCGCTTCTGTAGCAGGAATGATCCTTACCACAGAATGTGCGCTTACAGATATAAAGGAAGATAATCCGCCAGCCCCACCAATGGGTGGAGGCGGAATGCCCGGAATGATGTAATCTCTGAAGTTATATAGTTTACTTGTAAAAAGCCACCTCCATTTGGAGTGTGGCTTTTTCTAAATTTAATACATATATTCACCCTACCGTAATTGAAATTAGTACGTTAAAGATGTTTGAAACACTGCAGCCCAGAATACACGCTATTCTCTTAAATACAGAAAGAGACAGGGATGAAAAACTCCTGGCAATTTGTAAGTTACTCAAATCTGAGATACCACATTACGACTGGGTTGGTTTCTATTTCCGCAATGGAGAAAAGGAAGAATTGAAATTAGGACCCTATGCCGGAGCTCCTACAGATCATACCATTATTCCATTTGGGAAAGGGATCTGTGGGCAAGTGGCTGTTAGTAATGCTAATTTTGTGGTCCCGGATGTGGCTGCCCAGGACAATTACATTGCCTGCAGTATCACAGTAAAAGCTGAGATCGTGGTTCCTCTCTTTGTAGATGGTAAAAATATAGGACAGATCGATATTGATTCTAATACCCCCGATCCTTTTACGGAGGCGGATGAACGATTTTTGGAATTTGTGAACCAAGAGGTCGCCAAAATTCTTTAAAACTTTCCTTTTTTGTTGATAAGACCTGCTTTTTAATAACTCCTAAAAAAGTACCTTTGAGTTCTTAATTCAAGTACAAAAAGTTATTAGCATGGGCACTGTAAAAAAAGCTACTTCCGCACTTATATCTGTCTTTCATAAAGACGGATTAGAACCTATTGTGAAAAAATTCCAGGAACTGGGGATCACCATGTATTCTACAGGTGGAACCGAATCATTCATACGATCTCTGGGGCTGGAAGTGGTGCCGGTAGAAGAAGTTACCAGCTATCCCTCCATTTTGGGAGGCAGGGTGAAAACCCTGCATCCAAAAGTATTTGGAGGCATCCTTAACAGGCAGGATAATGATGGGGATGTTGCCCAATTGGAAGAGTTTGATATTCCACAACTAGATATTGTGATCGTTGATCTTTACCCATTTGAAAAAACAGTGGCATCTGGAGCTTCAGAACAAGATATCATAGAAAAGATAGACATAGGGGGCATATCACTTATCAGGGCGGCAGCTAAGAACTTTAAAGATGTACTTTGCGTTTCTTCCATGGAAGATTACCAGGACTTTTTGGAAATGATCACCATTGGCGAGGGTACAACCTCCATGGAACAACGAAGGGTTTATGCGGCCAAGGCATTTAATATCTCCTCACATTATGACACTGCCATTTTCAATTACTTTAATCAGCGTCATGAATTAGCCGCATTAAAGATCAGCGAAACACAGGGCAAAGCACTACGTTATGGCGAAAATCCGCATCAAAAAGGATTTTTCTTCGGCGATTTTGATGCAATGTTCACCAAATTACATGGAAAGGAATTGTCTTACAACAACCTGCTCGATGTAGATGCAGCTGTAAATCTAATGGGTGAATTTCAGAACGATGATCCAACCTTCGCTATTCTAAAACACAATAATGCCTGTGGTCTGGCAAGCAGAGATTCACTCCACCAGGCCTATGTGGATGCATTGGCAGGCGATCCGGTTTCTGCCTTTGGCGGGATCCTTATAAGCAATAAGGAAATAGACGCCAAAACAGCTACAGAGATTCATAAGCTTTTTTGCGAAGTGGTTATTGCGCCTTCGTATTCCAAAGAAGCTTTGGACATTTTACAGGGCAAGAAGAACCGTATTATTCTTATTCAAAAGGAAGTTGCACTTCCCGAAACCATAGTCAGGACCTGTTTAAACGGGGTTTTGGTTCAGGAAAAGGATCATGTGACCGATGCACTTGCCGGACTTAATAATGTTACTGAGAAAAAGCCATCAGAGCGCGAACTCCAGGATCTGATTTTTGCCTCTAAACTCTGCAAGCATACTAAATCAAATACGATTGTCCTTGCCAAGAACCGGCAACTATGTGCCAGTGGTACAGGGCAAACCTCAAGGGTAGATGCTCTAAACCAGGCCATCCATAAGGCAAAATCTTTCAAGTTCGATCTTGAAGGTGCTGTAATGGCAAGTGATGCCTTCTTTCCATTTCCAGATTGTGTGGAGATAGCACATAAAAATGGAATTACCAGTGTTATACAACCAGGAGGGTCTATCAAGGATCAATTAAGCGTAGATTATTGCAATGAAAATGAAATTGCTATGGTAATGACCGGCACACGTCATTTTAAACATTAATTTTACTACTTTTGTCGATGAAATGCACCCGTTTATCTAAACCAAACTAAACAATCATAATGGGATTTTTTGATTTTTTAACTGAGGAGATCGCGATCGACCTTGGAACCGCCAATACCCTGATCATACATAATGACAAAGTAGTGGTAGACAGTCCTTCTATTGTGGCAAGGGACCGAATTACCGGAAAGATCATTGCAGTAGGAAGGGAAGCCAACCAAATGCAGGGAAAAACCCATGAAAATATAAAGACTATCCGCCCGTTGAAGGATGGGGTAATTGCCGATTTTGATGCCTCGGAAAAGATGATCAATATGTTCATCAAGAATATTCCGGCATTGAAGAAAAAATGGTTCCCCCCGGCCTTAAGAATGGTGATCTGTATTCCATCAGGAATTACGGAAGTAGAGATGCGAGCGGTAAAAGAATCGGCCGAGCGTGTAAACGGAAAAGAGGTCTACCTTATTCACGAACCCATGGCTGCTGCCATAGGGATAGGCTTGGATATCATGCAGCCAAAAGGGAATATGATCGTGGATATAGGTGGTGGTACCACGGAGATCGCTGTTATTGCCCTCGGCGGGATTGTCTGTGACAAATCGGTTAAAATTGCAGGGGACGTTTTCACCAATGATATTATTTATTATATGCGTACCCAACATAATTTATACGTTGGGGAAACCACTGCAGAAAATATCAAGATCAAAATAGGTTCGGCCACAGAGGACCTGCAATCGCCTCCGGATGAGATGTCCGTACAGGGACGAGACCTTTTAACAGGAAAGCCCAAACAAGTATCAATTTCGTACAGAGAGATTGCAAAGGCGTTGGATAAGTCTATCTTGCGAGTAGAGGATGCCGTAATGGAAACCTTGTCTCAGACACCTCCGGAACTGGCAGCAGATATATACAATACAGGGATCTACCTTGCCGGTGGAGGATCAATGCTAAGAGGCTTAGACAGGAGACTTTCCCAAAAAACAGATCTACCTGTCTATATTGCAGAAGATCCATTGAGGGCTGTTGTAAGAGGTACCGGTATTGCTCTTAAAAATTTAGAACGGTACAAGAGTATTCTCATCAAATAGTTCCTCAGTATGATCCGTTAAAAGCTCTTACAAGTTCTTTCATGAAGGAGATGAGAGCATCCAATAGATAAAAGTGAATGCAACAGATTATCAACTTCATTCTTCGCAACAAGACCACGTTGCTTTATCTTTTCTTATTGCTTGTGGGAATGAACCTAAGCATTCAGTCTCATTCCTATCACAGAGCTCGTTTTTTTAATTCCGCCAATTGGGTCGCGGGCAGTATCTACAACACACAATCTAGCATAACCGACTATTTTGACCTCAGGGAACAGAATCAAAAACTACTTGAAGAAAATACGCGCTTAAGGACCTTATTGTTCAATAATCAAGGAAAAGAAATAGCATCTCAGGAATTAGATTCCTTTTCTTTTAAGGTCATTCCTGCGAAGATCATTAAAAACAGCTATTCACTTCGCAATAATTATATCACCATCAACAGAGGAAAAAGGGATAGTGTTGAGCAGGATATGGGCGTCATTACTTCTAAAGGTATTTTGGGGATAGTAGAACATACATCGCGGAAATTTGCAGCTGTCCAAAGCGTGTTGAATACCAAATCGAACATCAATGCAAAGATCAAGAACACCAATAATTTTGGTTCCTTAAAGTGGGACACCAATCGTTTTGACGTGGTGCAATTAGAAGACATTCCCAGAATGGTACCCTTAAACATAGGTGATACCATTGTGACGGGAGCCATGTCTAGCATTTTCCCGGAAAATATTCCTATTGGAACTATTAAGAAATTTGACCTTACGGCTTCCCAAAGTTTTTACAACATTGAAGTGGCATTATTCAATGACATGACCAATATTAAACAGGTATATATCATAAGAAATGAGAATAGTGCCGAAATACAAGATTTGGAAGAAAAGATAAGCAATGACCAATAATGTATATCTTATAAATGCCCTGCGCTTCTTGCTCCTGGTACTGGCGCAGGTATTGGTATTTAATAAACTTAATTTTATGGGATTCATCAATCCCATGATCTATATTCTTTTCTTGTATTGGTATCCTATAAAGCAACGGCGGGGAGTATTTATTTTGATAAGTTTTATACTTGGCTTTACTATTGACGTCTTTTCAGATACCCTTGCCTTTCATACCATGGCTTGTATAACTATGGCCTATTTAAG
>JAHEHU010000146.1 GCA_024639765.1 Eudoraea sp. | reverse complement strand
AACTCAAAGGAATCTCTAATTCCTAATCGTCTCCTGAAGATAAGCTTTACCCAATATAGTTTTAAAAGATTAGGTTAGAGATTTCAGTTGGACATTTTTTGATTTCCCCACTTCAATAGGGTAACGCTTAAATTATTTGAGATAAAAACATTCGATTCACTTTCTTCAATCATTCACTTTTTTCTTAATAGACTTGGTTTGGGTTCTACTTTATTGAATCTTTTGATTCAACCGCGTTGTTGGTGTGAAAATGCCTGTAATTTTTGGCCTTTTTTGTTGTTCCGGGCATAAGGGAGTGGCTTCTCAAATAGTGAAAAGTCTTTATTGGGCTTCATATATGGGGTCCGCTCTGGATCACCTCTTGAACTTGGTATTACTAAAAATGTCTCCAGCCACTTTTTATCTTTTCTCAACTCCTCTTTCTCTTCCCATTCCACACTACCGCATTCCTTACACGGAAATCCTTCGATCCCTATTATGGCCTTTATGATCTGCATCAGGGTTCTTATCGTCTTCCCATTATTGGATATGCTTTGGGGCAACTCTGTTGCCATTTTCTTGGCACTCGCAGGGGCATGTAGTCCATAATATCGGCATTTCTGAAAATAGGCAGGCAACACATGTTGTAATATTTGTCCCAGAGCCACTAACGGCTCTAATTTCAATAAATCTTTTGGCGCAGCCTTCCCTTCCTTCTGATTCCGGTAATCATTATAGGTAAGCAGCACTTGTTGCTCCACTTGATCGTATTTAAACTTTGACTTACTTACTCCTATTCTATTTATATACCTGCTTAGGTATTCTTCTATGATCTGCGTGTCTGATGTAGGTGGCCTACAATGTACACACCATTGCTTCTTTCCTAATTCTGATTGCAGAGCTTCTATTCCTATTTTTGTTTCTAACTCTTCATAGACTGATCCCAATTCTTCTTCAAATTCTTGTTGAAATGCTTTCCGAAGTTTCCTATATCCGGACAACTTCTTTTTTCGCTTAGGCCAATGCCACTTCCCTTGCTTATCCAGCCCGCCAAAGGTTACAAGGCAATGCAAGTGTACATGATATTTCAAGTCAGATCCAAATGTATGAAGCACTGCTATTACTCCTGGCTTGCCACCTACATTTTCAGCTCGCTCACACGTTTGCCTCAGACTCCTCCACATAGAACGGAAAAGGATATTGTAGATCTGCTTCGGATTCCTACGCGCTATACTATTCAATTGGTGGGGCATCGTGTAGATTATATGCTGATAGGGTACATTCAGTAAACGTACCCTTAACTTCTCCTGCCACTTAAGACGCTTCATCCCTTGGCATTTCGGGCACTGACTGTGCCCACAACTATAGTACACATACTTTACTGAATCACATCCCTTACAGCGGTACGCCTTTCCCCCTAAATACGGCGTCTTACATATTCGGATGCTCCGTATTAGCTTTATTTGTGGGATATCAGGTTTGTATATTTTTATATACTCTTCTCCATAATCCCGAAACAACGCACCCAGACCATTGTCTTCGCCTACAAATCCATTTGTATGTGGGCAATCGGATGATCGATATGTTGATACCGTGAATGACATAAATGTATATAGCGGGCGGTCGTCTTTACCCCGTAGGATTTTTATCTTTAGATATGAAATATTATGTATACGTTCTATATTCCTTTAAAGATTTTCAGTTCTATACTGGATATACTGGTAACCTTATCAAAAGGATTAATCAACATAATTCAGGAAAGGTAAAATCTACCTCTAATCGCATTCCTTTAAAACTTATTTATTGGGAAGGATGCTTAAATCAGACAGATGCTTCCCGAAGAGAAAAATATCTGAAATCTGGAAATGGTAAAAAATATTTATACAATAGACTTAAAAATTGGCTTATTAATCCAACGGGGTGAAAGTGCTTATGACCCAGGTTCTGTTGTATATATACCAAATCAGTGCCACATTCCAGATGGTGCGTCGCACCCGCCTTCCTTAGTACTCCAGTACGGCGGACAGGTAGCAATGCCGTAAGGTATGGGGACTAACTCTTTTATTTACTTTCATCCGTTTCTTACTTTGATTCATCGCCCACCTTATCGCACTTACCGATATGGGTCTCCCCTTTTTCCTTCCATTGAATAAATATTCTTGCGGCCGCACTTTCAGGTAATAACTCCTCAATATCACTATCAGAAGATCTGGAATCTGTACATACCTATCTTTTCTGCCTTTGCCCGATTTTATCTTTATCTGTTTTCGATCACTATCTATATCTCTAATTCTTATTTTAATTAATTCGCCTACTCTGATCCCCGTGGAATATAAGGTTATTAATATGGTATGGTGTTTTATATTCCTTTTACATCCTCTTATTATTCTTGCTACTTCTTCCATACTCACTATGTTTGGCAATACCCTTTCTCTTTTCGCTCGGGGTAGCTTCTTAAAGCTCCACTCAGCATTCAATACCTCCCGAAAGAGCTTGCGCAGCGCACTGTAGATATTATTCATCGTCTGCCACTTCGCTCCTCCTTTGACTCGGTTCACTAAGTACTGCTTCACTGTATATTGGTCATATATACTTTCAATACCTGTTTCCTGGCACCATATATAATACTTGCGAAAATTACTTAAATAGGCTTTCCTCGTGTAGTCACTCAGATTGATTAGATACATATAATCTTCGTACGATAAATACACTACTTCGAAAGAGGAGCTTCGTAATTCCTCTGCTGTCAAATTGTTTCTTGCATTCATTTTTATAGTACTTTTTGTTTACTACAAAAATAAAACAAATACATCTTAACTTGCTGTAAAACAGTGTTTTATGAAATTATTCCGGGGTGAAAAATGTTCAACGGTTGGCCACCCGCAGGTCCCCAAGCGCATTGCGTATAGGTGTTTGTTGTGCGTAGTTTTCGTTTATGATACTCTAATTATCTAACGATTGAAATTTACAAAACACCTTCAGTTGAAACATTTAATGTATTTCAAACTTAATGCTGTAATGTGTTTTGCTCTTCAGGTGTTGTTCTGTTTTTGGTTGATCTAGCAAATTGTTAAGGTTATTCCCAGTTACATCTTCAAACCTATTATCCACTAAAATTTGATAATGCCCCTTTTGCCATTTCTCTGTAGGAATAAAACTCGCAATAAACTCGCTTTCTGACATTTTCCAGTCACCCTCAATCGTACCATTTTCCTCATTTTTAATTTGTATCATCGATTGAGCTAAAGCATGATCCATGATTCTGCCAAAATGGATGCTTAAAGGCTGAGCACTTTTCACTTCAGGCGTATCTAAATTCCAACTGCTAATGTTGATTGCAGTTCGATAGGCCGTTCCTACTTCAAAAGTCTTCGTTGCAGATGCACCCAATTTCTGACCATACACATCTTGCCACTCTCCGGATATAATTAGTTGGTATGTATTTCCTTCAAGAAGTGCAGGTCCCAGTTCTACATTGCTAGAAACACCTCTTTTAATACGTCCAGGGTCGAATAACAGCGTAAGGCGTTTTCCATCAGGGCTCCACAATTCCTGCTTGAATTGCATAAATGCATGAGAGTCTTTGTTTCCTTTGGAATCAACCAATTGGATGTACTTTAGCATCTCGCCCTTTTTCATTGGTGTAGAGAAACAGAAATAAAAGCGTAGCAAATTCTCTGGCAACAGATCGGCCGAAGGATATATGCGCAATAGTTCAGCAACATCATGTATTTCATTCGATTCTAAAGCGAAAGCGCGGTACAAATACTCGTCAGTATCTAAGTGTTTTGTTCTGACAGTATAGGTCAATCCGTTCTCAAATGGATAAAACGGAGTAAAAATCAAGTGGTCTGCATTTTGGGCGAATCTTCCCTGAACGGGAACTGAACTGTTTTCACCAGCTGCATTTGTGACGAAAACAGCCAATTCATCGTAACCCAAATTCGCACCTCCTTCTTTGGAAAAAGCCGAAACATTCCACAGGATAACTCCTTCAGGCTTTTTGGGCAAAACTAGATCAGGTGTCGATTGAGCTAACATTTTCAAATTTAAAGTAGTGATCAAAAGCACTATTATATATGAAAGGTTCACATTATTTCTGCTTTTGAACGGGAACGTCCTTTTGACCCACGATGTTATGCAACTTGAACGGGACAAAAGTTTTCAAGCTAATCAAATCCAAGTTTCCTGTTTCAAAATCTCTGTTGAGGGAAATGAATTTTGAATCGTTTAGCAAATCAATACGAAGCGATGCACCAGAAAACATCACGGGTTTACCAACGGGTCCGTAAGGCATTATGGGATTTACATCGAGTTTAGGTCCTCTCTTAAAATCCTTCTTAGTAACTGCCTTTGCATCATTGAGTCCTTTCACGGGAATAACCATTGGACTTCTACTGTTGTTAGTAACGAAAAGCATCTCTTCACCCTTCATCTTGAATGGAACCATATCAATAGGCTGACCATTCCCCATGTCTCCTACGGTTTTTGCTTTAACTTTTTGACCGTCCTGCAATTCTTCTATAGGAATTAAAACCAAAGGGCTACACGTGTAGGCTGCCACCAAATGATCTTTGCCATCAATAGTGTTTACAGCCATAGATCGGATGGGAGCACGTGATTCATAGTTATCGTGCACAATGTGATACATTTCGATATTGCTTATACTTTCTGTTCCATCAAAAGGGTAGGGCATTCTGCGCAGTACCGAGCAGAACTCTTCATTGCTGATACCTGCCACAAACAACTCCCCATTGTGGTACTCCATTGCAACTATTGCTAGGGTACGTAGAGAACGTTGAGACTTTGCTATTTCCTTGGGTGTTGGAGGCGATCCTCCAGTTCCTCTTAACCCAATTTTACTTTCGATACTTGGTAGCTTGGAAAGCGATTGTGACGTAACAGAAAGCTGGGATATGTCAATGGTAAATAATTGATTGTCAGCATTTACTTTTAAAAGAGCAGGTAATGCATCTAAACCATATCCTCGAGTCACGGAAAGATACACTTCACCACTTTTAGGGTGGACGGCTATATCATTAACTTGTACACTACCTTGAGATGTGCCCAATACAGCGGCTATTTGAGCATCGATATTATACACGTTTATCTCAAAATTATTTTTCTTCTGCTTTTCACTTCTAAA
>JAHEHU010000145.1 GCA_024639765.1 Eudoraea sp. | reverse complement strand
CCGTGTAACGCTTCGGGAAGTTGAGTCATATCCAGTTCATCCTTGGTAACATCAAATGGAATGTGCGTAACTGGGAAGGTGTTAATACCATCTGCTGTCCTGGAGGCAACGAATAAATTATGCGAATCCTTTAAAAGAGTCACAATTTCCAGCCCTATCCCATGTGATCCCCCAATGAGTAGAATATTTTTTTTCATACCTATATCTTATTTATGATCAGTGAGTTTTTTTGATTGTTGAGTCGTCCAAATCTCGTTTCAAGTTGTTCTTCGCGATAGTTGAATATCTTAATTAATTGATTTTTTACTAAGATTGGATGAGCCAATTGCCCAAGGATTCCAAGTGGAAGTTTATAGTCTATCACATCCTCCATTTCTATTCCACCGTCTATTTCGTTTATGAAATGTTTGTGGTGCCATAAGGCATATGGTCCAAAACGCTGCTCATCCACAAAATAAGAACCATCTTTCACATGTGTTATTTCGCTCACCCATTTGGTAGTGTAACCTGGGAAAGGATGAACTTTATATTGAATGATCTGTCCTGGAAACATGGGTCTTTCTGCCCCGGATAATATCTCAAAACCCATTGCCGGAGGGGTAATGACTTTTAAATTAGCTGGATTGGAGAGGAAATCCCAGGCAATTTCTCTGGAAATGGGTAATCCCTGTTTAGCCGATAGGCGATACATTGTCATATCCTTACTTTCAGCAAATCTAAAAGCAATTATGTTTAATTAAAAATATAAATTGTTAAACAAATAGTAAAGTTAAGGCGTAACTGTTCCGCATTTGCAGGTCTTTTTACAATATGCTCTCAATTCTATGTTTTTATAGGTATTTTTGTGATGAACATAAAACCCAAAATGTAATGAGAAAATTAGTATTTATTGCTATCGCTTTTGTGGCGTCTTTATCTTTGCAGGCTCAAATACAAGCGCCTCAACCAAGCCCTTTTTCATCTGTAATGCAGCGTGTTGGCCTAACCGACGTCTCTGTTGAATACTCCCGTCCTTCAATGCGTGGAAGGACCATATTCGGAGACCTTGTTCCCTTTGACAAAGTATGGAGAACCGGAGCCAATGCAAGAACTAAGATTACTTTTAGCACTGATGTAACTGTAGGTGATGCATCTTTAAAGGCCGGATCTTATGCCATTTTCACCAAACCAGCTGCGTCTTCATGGGACGTATATTTTTACACTGAAACTGCCGGGGGTGGAACACCTCAGGAATGGGATGAAAGTAAGATTGCTGCCCATATACAAGTAAATACAACAGCAGTTGAAACTCCTATTGAGACATTCACAATTTCTTTTGATGATATTCATAGCAGTGGGGCCACCCTTGGTATGATGTGGGAAAACACATATGTAGGCGTGCCCTTCATGGTCCCTTCTAAAGAGATGACCATAAAGAGTATCGAGTCTATCATGGCCGGTCCTTCTGCCAATGATTACTTCTCTGCTGCTTCTTTTTACTTCGATGAAGGAATGGATCTTTCTAAAGCAAAAGAATGGATAGATAAGGCCGTTTCCATGAATGAAAATGCCTTCTGGATGATGCGGGCTCAGTCGCTTATCTACGCTAAAATGGGTGATAAAAAAGGCGCAATAGAAGCGGCCAAACGATCTTTGGCGGCGGCAAAAGCAGCCAATAACGCCGATTATGTAAAAATGAACGAGGATTCCCTAAAAGAATGGGGCGCTATGTAGGACATATTTTTTTGAACAAACTAAAAACCCTTGTAATTACAGGGGTTTTTTTTATGTTTCAAGGTGAGGAGTCTTCAACATCCTATCAAAGGCTTCAAGTAAGATCGCAAATAGGATCACCAGCGTGCAGCCAAAAGCATTGAGCCATAAATATGACATCCAATCTAGCTTATAACCTACGATAACAATGATCTGCGTTATCACAGCTGCTACAAACACTGCGTTGCCTTTTACAAACTTAAAAAAGAAGGCCAGCAGGAAAATTCCAAGCACATTGCCATAAAAAATGGAACCAATTATATTTACCAACTGTATCAAATTGTCAAACAGATCTGCTATACAGGCAATGCATATCGCAATTATTCCCCATAATAGGGTAAATGCCTTGGATACCCTTACGTAGTGTTTTTGAGTAAATTCTCCTTTTTTATTTCGTTTGTACAAATCGAGGGCGCTAATAGTCCCCAAAGCATTTAGTTCTGAAGCGGTAGAGGACATGGCTGCTGAAAGGATCACTGCTAATAATAAACCGATCAATCCTTTAGGAAGATTGTTAAGGATAAAATGAATAAACACATAATCCTTATCATTGGTTTGCACCAAAGAATCTGCCTGGGATATCAGTAATTTGGCTTTTTCCCTATTCACTTTCTCCTTTTGATTTACTGCCAAAATATGTTGCTTGGCCTCAACGGTAGCCGCGTATTCCTTTAATTTCAGTGCACCGTAGAATTCGTCCTGGGCCATCGTTTTTTCCAGCTCTATTTCCTTATGCCTTTCTTCTAATTCTTTGTAGTCTTCTGCAAATTCTGAATTCTCAACAGCAATTCTGGCGGCCGGATTAAAATTGATAGGGGAAGGGTTGTATTGATAAAAGACAAATACCATGATCCCTACAAGCAAAATGAAGAATTGCATTGGGATCTTAAAAATCCCATTGAAGATAAGTCCAAGCTGCATTTCTCGAACAGATTTACCGGACAGGTAGCGTTGTACCTGACTCTGGTCTGTGCCAAAATATGCCAAAGCCAGAAAAAAGCCACCTGTGATGCCACTCCAAAATGTATATCTGCTCGATGTGTTTAGTTCGAAATCGAGGATATTTAATTTTTCACTGGCACCTGCCACTTTCAAAGCATTTCCAAAAGAGATCTCCGGGGGCAGTGCTCCAAGGATAAAAAAGAAAGCCACAAACATCCCTGTCATGATAATGATCATTTGTTGCTTCTGAGTAACACTCACGGCTTTGGTCCCACCAGAAACTGTATATATGATCACAAGGATCCCGATAATGATATTAAGCGTTAGCAGATCCCATCCTAAGACCGCAGATAATATGATAGAGGGCGCATATATAGTGATTCCCGCAGCCAGGCCTCTCTGAATAAGGAAAAGAATGGCAGCCAATGATCTGGTTTTCAGATCAAAGCGTTTTTCAAGAAATTCATAGGCTGTATATACCTTTAGCTTGTGGTAGATGGGTACAAAGACCATACAGATCACGATCATTGCCAGGGGTAGGCCAAAATAGAATTGAACGAATCCCATACCATCATGAAAGGCCTGGCCCGGCGTAGAAAGAAAGGTTATTGCACTTGCCTGTGTCGCCATCACCGATAGACCAATTGTCCACCAACGGGCTTCTTTTCCTCCAAGTACGTAGTCACTTACATTCTTGCTTCCCTTTGTTCTCCAGACCCCATAGATCACAATAAACATGAGGGTACCCGCAAGTATGAACCAGTCTAAATTGCTCATGCATCAAGCGTTAGAGATCATGATGAAATAAAAGGTGAGAACATATAGAATATTCAGTAGTAACACCAGTGAATATTCTTTTTTCCATGGTTTAGTATTCTCCATTACTTTCCTTTTACCGGATTTTCATTGTTCAGTTTTACCTTGTTCTGAGAAAGCATATTGGCAAATAATTTATATGCCCCGGAGACACCCGCCGGTAATTCTCTGAAAAAACTGAGTCCGGTATAAATGTACGTTCCTTTTCCATAGGAGGCAATCAAAAGGCTACCTTCTTTTGGTGTTTCTCCGGGATCGGCCATGGAGAGCACTGGCGTAAACGTATCGTCCCACTGATCAGGGAAGTAAAGTCCACGCTCCTGAACCCAGCCTTCAAAATCCTTGGGGCCTATCTTGTTGGGAAAATTCATCATTGGATGCGAAGTGTTCAGAATGGTTACTGCCGCGTTCTCATCAGTTACCCTGTCTCTTGAAACTTCCAGTGAATAGGGAGCCAGGTTCTCAAACTTAAGTCCGGTTCTTCCGGATGTATTGTACTGAAGGATCAGATTCCCCCCATTCTTAACATACTCTAAAAGGAAGGATTGCTTAAACTTCAATTCATCTACAACGTTATATGCTCTAATGCCTACAACTACGGCATCGTATTTGTCTAAAGATCCGGGCAGAATGTCTGCAGGATCTATTCGGTGGACGGTATATCCTATCTGTTCCAAACTTTCTGGCACCTCATCTCCGGCCCCCATTATATAACCAATATCCTGACCCGCTTTTTCTATGTTTAAACGCACTACTTTGGTTTCAGAAGGAAGCAATACAGACTGCGTAGGTATATGATCATAGGCAATGGTCACCAGTTCCTTTGATATTTCAGCACCATCAATAGTCAGGACAGGGGAAATTATGCCTTCACTTTCTGTGGCAGGAGGGGTTACAAAGAACGAATACGATTTTTCATTTCCATTCTTTTCAATATTTATTGGGAGGCTTTTTGAATCTACTGTCCAACCTTCTGGCACTCTTAGTTGAAGTGTTCCTTGCACACTCTCTCTTAAGGCCTTTACCGTAACAGGGATCTCCTTTGGAGCAGCATCTGCAAAAATGATGACCTTATCGCGGATGCTGGAGGTCGCAGGAGGTAGGATCTCGAAAGGACTATAGAGTTCTCCCTTGTCTGGTTTTGAATAGCGATATACCACCGGCTTTTCTATTTTCACAGTAATGTCATTGATCTCAATTAAAAAAGTTACCAAGAAGGCAGGAGGTGTTTCGGGCTTGCCTATGAGATCAAAATCATCTACTTTGTACATTCCTAAACTTCCTTTTTCTGCCAGCCAATAGGGGCTAGTATATCCTTTGGTGGAAGGAACGCTCAATGGGAGCGTAAATGTCTTTTTTATATTATTATTCAGCGTACTATTTGGCTCTACGGTAATGAGATCACCAATAGATACCGATTTTAAATTAATTAAAGTATTGCTTCTATTGATGGCTTCAATATTCACGTTTACAGAGTTTCCTGGATTAGAGTAAGGTGATTCTGAGGACGCTTCAAGATATAGTCCGGTAATGGAAGCTATAAGATTTTCAAGTTCATTTAATTTGATCTGTTTCCAGTGATCATCCGCAACATTTTGAAGTAAACTATACGCCTTAA
>JAHEHU010000054.1 GCA_024639765.1 Eudoraea sp. | reverse complement strand
AGGTCGTTTACATCGAATGACTTTTCTCCAAAGAACAAGTCGGCGCCCTGCTGCTCCAACTCTATGACTTTCCTGAGAATTGAGCCCGTTGAACTGGTGGCAATTCTCCCGTAACTGTCTTCAAATTCTTTTTTCCCTTCATTGGTCGCGTATTGCAGAACTTTCTTAAAATCTTTTAGATCCAATAAGGGAAGTTTATGATCATCACAGTATTTAAAGATCACAGCCACAATGCCCTCCTGGGTTTCAGATAGGTTGAGTATCCTGGAAAGCAGAACAGGGCCAAATTCGGATACCGTGGCTCTTAATTTTACACCATCTTGCTCGGATAAGGAAAGGATCTCTACGGGAAACTTCTTAGCAGTAAAGGGAAAACCAATTTTGGCATGTCGTTCATCAATTTTTGGATGTCCCGGACTTGGTTGTGCAAGACCACTAAGGTCCCCTTTTAGATCCATAAGCAAAACAGGAATTCCTTTATCGGAAAGGTTCTCGGCCAGAACCTGTAATGTTTTCGTCTTTCCTGTACCTGTGGCACCGGCGATTAAACCATGCCTATTCAGGGTCTTCAGCGGGATCTTAACAAGTGCGTTTGTAATGGTTTCTCCATTGAGCATGGCTGCTCCCATGGCAATAAAATCGCCTTTAGTGGTATATCCTTTTTCAATATGTTCGAAGAATTCTTCCCTGCTGCCCATTCCGATTAATTTTTGATAAAAATAGGGTAATTTTAAGCAACATTAAAACAGCCATCTTATGAAAAAGTACATTCTACTCAGCATTACGATCCTTTTACTTTCATCTCACCTTATCCAGGCCCAGGAAACGTCCGGGATCATTTTCCACAAGTCGCACGAGATTTTAAAGCAAACAGCTCCTTACAGCGATGTTGTTGAGGTTGGTAACCTCTTTTTTCTGGCAGGACAGATAGGGATGGATCATAGCACCCGTACTATGGTTGAAGGCGGGTTACAGGCAGAAACAGAGCGGGCCATTCAAAATATACGTGAGGTGCTGAAGCAACATGGTCTTTCATTAGATCAGGTAGTGAAATGCACGGTCATCTTAAGTACTATGGACGATTTTGCTGCATTTAATGAAGTGTATACAAAGCATTTTACTAAAAAACCGGCACGCACAACATTTGCAGCCGCTGGTTTGGCAAGGAATGCAGCCGTAGAAATTGATGTTATTGCAGTTAAAAATTAGTTCAGGGTAGTAATTCGAGAGTGTCAATACCTACACAACTAAATAGTATCTTTGCGCCATGGTAGAAAAAGACATCATGACGAAGGTGGAAAAAGGTGCAATGCTGCCTCTGATGGAGGAGTTCTATACCATCCAGGGAGAAGGATATCACAAGGGAACTGCGGCATATTTTATTAGAATAGGTGGATGTGATGTAGGGTGCCACTGGTGCGATGTGAAGGAAAGTTGGAACGCAGCTACCCATCCTCCTACAGCAATAGAAAGTATTGCCGCAAATGCAGCTACATATTCCAATACTATTGTGGTTACAGGTGGGGAACCCCTCACCTGGGACATGGGGCCGCTGACAAGGCTTCTTAAAGATAAAGATCTAAGTACCCATATTGAGACTTCCGGCGCCTATCCGCTTACAGGAAACTGGGACTGGATCTGTCTCTCGCCCAAGAAAAATAAAGGTCCTGTTGGTGATATCCATAAAAAAGCTCATGAATTGAAAGTCATCGTCTATAACAGGGACGATCTTAGGTTTGCTGAGGAACATGCAGCGAAAGTAAGTGAGCAATGCGTTTTATACCTGCAACCGGAATGGAGTGTACGAGACAAAGTGACCCCGCTCATAGTAGACTATGTAATGAAGAATCCCAAATGGAAGGTCTCACTTCAAACACATAAATACCTTAATATTCCCTAGAAAAAGATATGCGTGAGGCTAATTTTTAGCGTCCGCCGTTGGCCTGTAGGTCCAGAATACACTCCGTATCCAGAGTTGGGACAGCAGCCTTTCCGGTTGAAATACGCTTGTTCATCAGACCCATTAAACCTCCTCCAAATTGAAGTTCGGCACGCATAAGGCAACCAGCAGTATCACAATGGTGTTCTGCATTGGGATCTTCATGGTCATTCACCGGTAGCGATCCAAGATTTACCAGACCTAGAAGGTGCCCAAATTCATGATTCAATGTTGCGGTTTCAACATCTTCAATGGTAACCTGACTGCTGTTTAAGGCCAGTTCCCGGACGGTGGACTCATGGATCACCATGGAGGTATTTCTATACACGGCCCCAAGAGTAACAGTCCCTTCCTGAGGATCATCGGTGTCTGAAGGTGCGTCTGCAAAGTAAATATATATGGCAAGTGTGGAACCATCGTTATAAGCGGTTCTATTTTCACTTTCCAGATCTGCCACTTCTTGCAGGGTAAGATCGTTCTCATTAGGGCTTGGTAATTCAAGATATTGTATCTCAATGTCTTGCTTAAAAGTACGTTGTTGCAGGAAGGTCTGAAAATTATTCATGGCCTCTGCACTGGGCTGAAAACCAGTAACATAGGCGATTTCAATCAGTAGTTTTGTAAATGTACTGTTAGATAGGATGTTATTGGCAGATGCACCTGTAGCAAGCAAATTTGCCGATTTGTCTATAGGATCTGGTGGTGATCCACCAGGGTTATCGGAATTCTTGGAGCAAGCCGCTACTAAGATCAGACTAAAAACTACTATGTATATTTTTTTCATATGCCGCATTATTCAAAGCTATGATATCTACCTATCTATAACAAGTTAGGGAGTAAAAACCCTACATAAAACGAGATTTTTATGTCTCTATTATGCCTTTTCTGTTAATTTAGCCAGATAGTCGTAATGACTGCCTTTCCTTACAAGGTCGCATTGAAACCCATGGAATTGGGCAGCTTTGGATAGGGTATTGAAATCGAGGTATAACCAATCGAAGGGATCACTCTTCAGATCTTTATACTGCGCTACAAATCGTACCTCCCCGTAATAGGGGATGTCTGAAGGAACCAGATACCCTCCGTCCTCCGTTTTTTCAAACATGTAGATAATATCACTCGAATCGAATAGTACCTGTCCGCCTGGATTCAAAAGTTCTTTGATCTTTTTAAAAAAAACATCGAGTTTACTGAGCTTTCCCACGAGGCCTATGCCGTTCATAAGGAGTAATAAAGTATCAAATGTTCCTCCGTGGTAGTCCCAAAAATCTGATTGAATCACCTTTTGTAAGCCCCTTTGCCGGCAGATGTCAATTGCACCGGGTGAGCTGTCCAGGGCTGTTACCTTATGTCCTTTGGAAGCCAGATAAAGACTATGACTCCCGGCACCACAGCCAATATCGAGTACGCTGCCCTTGCACGCTGATAGTGCAGCTTTTTCCAAAGCCGGCATGGCCCTGTGATCGCGAAATAAATAGGCTACAGGAAGTACATCCTCTTCATCAAGGGAAGAAAAGGTCTGTATGGTCTCTTCCAGTTGGGTGTGGTAAAAGTCTGCTATTGCCTTGCCAAAAACATCGGGTTGCATTAAAAGTGTATTTGATACAAAAGTGAGATATTTGTGGCATTGATTAAAATCCAGAGTCATTTTTTGACAGCTGATAAATTTTAAATCCTATCTCATGAAGGAGGCACTGAAACAACTCCCACAAAAAGCAAAGGAAAAACAGGCCGAGAACAAAAAATATTTCGCTCGTTTAAAAAAAAGACCTCCCAGGAACCTGGATTATCTTATGAAACAGCTTCATGAGGCCGAATTTAGGAAAACGGACTGTCTTACATGTGCCAATTGCTGTAAGACTACTGGCCCACTTTTTACAAGGAGCGATATTGATAGAATTTCTAAACATTTAAAAATGAAAGCATCTGCCTTTGAAGAAGAGTATTTAAGGTCAGATGAAGATGGCGATGCGGTATTACAGCAGGTTCCATGCACTTTTTTGGGTGAGGATAATTACTGCAGTATCTATGATGTTAGGCCCAAAGCATGCAGGGAATACCCCCATACAGACCGTAAAAAATTTCATCAATTAGGGGCACTTACCATTAAGAATACGTTCGTTTGTCCGGCTGCATATAACATTGTGGAGGAAATGAAGAGGCAGATCAAGTTGTAGCACTTTTGATTTTTTTCTCTGAAAATGGTTATTTTTGGGCGCATGGAAACCATTATCCAATATTTTGAAACCATCCCTTCTAGTCACAGGAGTGTACTATTGGTCCTGGGAATCAGTTTTTTCTGGTTACTTGAGGGGGCTGTACCGCTGTTTCGCTTTCGGTATAAAAAATGGCGGCACGCATTGCCCAATTTCTTTTTTACACTCACTACCATTGTCATAAATTTTGTGTTGGCTTTTTTACTCCTGCAAATGAGTGATTGGGTAGCGGCCAATGATTTTGGTATCATTAACTGGTTACCGGAAATGCCTCTTTGGGGCTATGTTCTTATTGGGGTACTGTTGCTTGACTTCTTCGGAGCCTATTTAGCACATTATGTGGAACACAAAGTAAAGCCTCTTTGGATGATCCATTTGGTTCACCATACGGATCATGAAGTGGATACGACAACGGCCAACAGGCACCATCCCCTGGAAAGTTTAATACGATTTACGTTCACCTTAGCGGGCGTGTTAGTAGTAGGAACTCCTATAGGCATTGTAATGCTGTATCAATCCTTATCCCTTGTTGCCACACAATTTGGGCATGCCAACATCCGTTTGCCAAGAAAAGTGGATCGTGCTATTAGCTGGGTGCTCGTTTCCCCGGACATGCATAAAGTTCACCACCACTTTGTTTTGCCCTATACAGATTCTAATTATGGCAATATTTTTTCAATTTGGGACCGTATGTTCGGCACCTATATGGAATTAGATCGCGATACAATTGTCTATGGGGTAGATACCTTCCCGAATAAGGAAGAGAATGGTAGTATCATCGGTTTGTTAAAACAACCCTTTCACAAATATCGAAAGCCAACCGGGGGCGTTTAAAATTCTTATGGATAGATAATGTATTTTTCCCTGATCTTCCCAAAATTCTTTAGATCTGATTGCCATGAGGACCTTATCTCATCTTCATTCATTCCGGCTACTATCTGTTTTTGAAGTTGTTCCGTTCCGGCATGTTTGCTGAATCCTGTAGTATTAAAAAAGGCACTTTTATCCTGGCAGTGCTGGTAGGCTTTTAGGATCCATTTCAGGGACACTTTAGAAAGTTGAGAGGTTGTGCTGAGGTCTTCTCCATAACACACACTGCCCGAATGTTTGGGTGATTTAGCTCCTGCATTGGGTTCTGGGATATACGAAAAGGAAAAGGCTGCACTATCTAAGAAAGGAGCTCCGTACCGTTGAAATTGAAATCCAGTTCCTCTGCCGGCATTTATATTGGTGCCTTCAAATAATCCAAGACTGGGATAAAGAGTTATTGCCTGATCATTTGGAAGATTGGGGGAGGGTCTGATGGGTAGACTATAGGCGCTCTGATGAGTATAGTTCTCTAATGGAATCACCGTTAGTGTTGCTTTGATCCCATTTTCTAACCATCCTTCCCCATTGATCATAGTAGCATACTCCCCAATACTCATTCCGTAAACAAGTGGTATGGGTGTCATCCCGAGAAAGCTTGTAAGGTGTTCTTCCATGGTAGGCCCGTCTATATAATGGCCATTGGGATTAGGCCTGTCTAAGACTATGACCGGGATATTATTTTCTGCACATGCCTCCATCACCAACTGCAGGGTAGCAATATAGGTGTAAAACCGAACCCCTACATCCTGAATGTCGAATACCATCACCTCTATTCCTTGCAAGTCCTCCTTGGTAGGTTTTCTGTGGGCACCATATAGTGAAATAATTGGTAAACCTGTTCTTACATCTACTCCATCCTCTACTTTTTCACCTGCATCGGCCTGGCCCCTAAAACCATGTTCGGGAGAAAATACTCGCGAAATGGAAATGTTCAAATTCAAGAGAGAGTCTACCAAATGGGTATAGGTAGGTTCAACTTCTCCGTTACCTGTATCTGCTTTAAAGATCACACTTGTTTGATTGGCAACAACCCCGATCTTTTTATCAGTTAAAAGAGGCAGATACTCTGATGTTCTATTGGCTCCAACGGTTATAGGCAATGTGGTTTTTGCGCTGTCAATGGCCAGTATCCTTTCTTGATTTATTGCTGTTCTTTGAGCGTTTCCACCACAGGAAATAATAAGAAGGATGGCGGATAGAAATAGCCCAAAAATAGGGGAAGGACCATATCCTGTTTTGAGAAGTTCTTTTCCCTTGATCCAAGAAACATAGACAATTAACAGAGGAAAACTGTATTTTTGATTCTTTAAAAAAAACATCGGTTGAATTTAGAACTGTTTATCGCAAAACGCCTTGTCAAAGGTAAGCAGCATAAAATTAGCATTTCTGCCCCGATTATAAAAATAGCAATTGTAGCTATTGCACTGGGGATTTTGATGATGTTGATCGCTATGGCAACTGGTGTTGGCTTAAAATACAAGATCCGGGAAAAGATTGCCGCTTTTAATGGGCACATCCAGATCTATAATTACGACAATAACAACTCAGAAGTTTCCGTCGTCCCCGTATCTGTACAACAGGAATTTTATCCGGATTTTAACTTGGTAGAAGGTGTCCGACATGTTCAGGCAGTAGCAACCAAAGCAGGAATTATAAGAACGGAGGACACCTTTGAAGGGATCATAGCCAAGGGAGTTGGGAAGGACTATGACTGGACTGTCATTGAAGATTTTCTGCTTGAAGGAAGCTTACCTGCCTACACATCAGAGCTCAATACGGAGGTGCTGATGTCTAAGGTAATGGCCAGCAGGTTACAAATGGAGGTAGGGGATGAATTCTTTACACTATTTTTAAAACAAGAAGATCCGTCCAAAGTCCCCAATCAGCGAAAATTTAAGATCAGTGGGATCTATGACAGTGGATTTGAAGAATTTGATGGCACCTACATTTTTGTCGATATTCGTCATATTCAAAGGATGAATCAGTGGTCAGAGGATGAAGTAGGGAATTTTGAGATCTTCCTGGAAGATTTTGATGCCATTGATGAAAAAAGCAAGGAGATCTACGGAAAGACACTCTCCACATTAGATACCCAGACCATTGAAAACAAATTTTACAAGATCTTTGAATGGATAGGCCTGTTCGATTTTAATATTGCCATTATCATTGGTATCATGATAATTGTAGGAGGCATTAATATGATCACAGCCCTACTGGTACTAATTTTGGAAAGAACACCTATGATAGGTGTCCTAAAAGCACTTGGAGCAGACAATTGGAGCATACGTAAGGTATTTTTGTACAATGCTGCGTACCTTATCCTTATTGGTTTATTCTGGGGAAACCTTCTCGGATTAGGACTGATATGGCTTCAGGACCGATTCCGGTATTTTAAATTTCCAAATCCTCAGGAATATTATATAGACTATATCCCGGTTTATATAGATCTGCCAACCATTGTACTTCTTAATCTTGGGGTGTTGTTCCTGTGTATGAGCATGTTATTGATACCATCTTATATTATTACGAGGATAAGCCCGGTAAAAGCTATTAGATTCGATTAGTAAAGCCGTTCAGTAATACGTTTACCCACCTAAAATATTATCACTTCAAATGGGCTCTCACCTTAGGCCTTGATTTAGGGAACTAGTATCTTTGTGCTCATGATGAAGTATGCAGAAAATATTTTGGGTACCATAGGTAACACCCCACTTGTGAAAATGAATGCCCTTACCCAGGAATTACCCTGTCTTGTGCTGGCAAAATATGAGACGTTTAACCCCGGAAATTCAGTGAAGGACCGTATGGCGCTTCAAATGGTAGAAGACGCGGTTGCAGAGGGGAAACTACAACCGGGAGGCACTATTATAGAGGGTACATCGGGAAATACAGGTATGGGCCTGGCACTTGTGGCGGCGGTGAAAGGTTACAAAATGATCTGTGTGATCAGTGACAAGCAATCCAAAGAGAAAGTAGACATCCTGAAAGCAATGGGAAGTAAGGTTTATGTGTGTCCTACGGATGTGGCCCCGGATGATCCAAGAAGCTATTATTCAACCGCAAGAAGACTTGCTGAGGAAATACCAAATTCCTGGTATGTGAATCAATATGACAACCCATCTAACACTAAAGCGCATTTCGAATCGACCGGACCGGAGATTTGGGAACAGACAGATGGCAAAATAACCCATTTTGTTGTTGGGGTAGGCACTGGAGGTACCATTTCCGGGGTTGGCTCTTTTTTAAAGTCCAAAAATCCTCAAATCAAGGTATGGGGCGTAGACACCTATGGCTCGGTGTTTAAGAAATACCATGAGACCGGAATTTTCGATGAAAATGAGATATATCCTTATATCACAGAAGGTATCGGGGAAGATATTCTGCCCAAGAACGTTAATTTTGATATTATTGATGGCTTCACCAAGGTTACAGATAAAGATGCAGCCGTTTATACGCAGCGCTTGGCCAAGGAGGAAGGTATGTTTTTGGGTAATTCTGCCGGTGCAGCTATCAAAGGAGTACTCCAATTAAAGGAACACTTCAGCAAAGATGATGTGGTGGTCGTTCTTTTTCACGATCATGGAAGCAGGTATGTAGGGAAGATCTTTAATGACGATTGGATGCGTGAACAAGGCTTTTTGGATTAGTTTTGGTATTTTTAAGCACAATACAGCAACAAAATCAGGGAATAACAAAGAGCCAAATCAATCATTTTTAAATTTTCCAAACTATAATGTGTGTTCATAAAAAGTTGGGTTATTCTTCACTCAGATTCATCAAGTAATATTCAATGGAAATACTCAGCATAAATGATCAGAAAGTAAGGATTGATGGGGGAGAACTGCTAAGTTATCAGGTTAATGGCTATGAGCTAATGCATCAGATAGGGAGTCCCGGATGGGGGCATACAGATACAGAGATGTTCCCTATCATTGGGCCAACAGATAAAGCAGGTTTCAGAGTTCATGTGCCAAGAGGTAATGCTATTCAGGATCAACACGGACTTTTAAGGGAGCTGTCTTACACCCTGGATGCAAAATCGGCTACCACAGCTTCTTATTTAAAGGAATATGTTGCAGGTACGGTGGTTTTAAATTCTAAATTCCCTGATAAATCCACTGCACAACGACTTATTTGGCCTTACAATTTCCAGTTAAAAAAATCCTTTCAGTTATTGGAGAATTCTTTAAAAATAACCTTTACTGTAAGTGGGGAAATGGATATGCCCTTTATGTTGGGGTACCACCCGGCCTTTTCTATACGGACTTCCACGGCTAATATTAGAACGGCGACCACTTCATTTAGTTTGGAAGAGATCATGAAAGCGGGCAATCGAGCGGTAGAAGTGCCTAAGACAGCAGAACTATTTTTGGAGGACGAACGCGTAGTTCATGTGCAGACAACGGGTTTTAACCATTTTATGTTATGGTCGCCGGTAGAGAATATGATCTGTATTGAACCCATTACCTTCTATCCCTATTCAGTAGATCAGTCAATCTTACATGAGGGATTTATGTATTTGGATAAACAAGAAGCGAAATTTCAGATAGAATTTGGATTAATATCATAAAAATGGAAATGAATAAAGAACAGCCAAATCCAGGGCAAATAGAGGAACAATATGGATTTCTATTTGAGGAGGATCTACTAAAGGAAATTGAAATTGCCGGGGTATTGCGGAAGGTAAAGGAAGGCGACTTTCTCATAGATATCGGAGATCCTATTCTTTTTATGCCTTTGATCATGAGTGGAGCTATAAAAATCTTGAGTGAAGATAAGGGAGGAGATGAATTGCTGCTTTATTTTATTGAGAAAGGAGACACATGTGCCATGACCCTATCTTGTTGTCTTCAAAAGGGCAAAAGTAAGATCAGAGCGGTAGCAGAATCGGATGCTGAATTATTAATGATACCCATAGAGAAAATGGAAGAATGGATGGGGCGTTATAGAAGTTGGCGTGAGTTTATACTAGACAGTTATCACGAAAGAATGCAGGAGCTTCTGGAAACGGTAGATACTTTGGCTTTTATGAATATGGATGAACGCCTTTTTAAATATTTAAAGGACAAGGCCATGGTAAATCAAAATGAGGTGATACAAACAACCCATCAGGATATTGCGGCAGACCTTCATACCTCCAGAGTGGTTATTTCCAGATTGCTAAAAAAAATGGAGCACGATGGTAAAATAAAGTTGCATCGCAGCCAGATCCAAGTCCTAGAATTATAATTAGTAAGATCTTGTGTTATTCCAGATGAACCCGATATGCAAAAAATATTTCCATTTTTAAGCTGGATCAGAACCTATAAGTGGCTTTATCTTCCTAGTGATTTAATGGCCGGAATAACGGTTGCCATTGTCCTGATCCCACAGGGAATGGCATATGCGTTAATTGCCGGGCTTCCTGCGGTCTATGGCTTGTATGCCTCCTTTGTACCCTTGATAATGTATTCCATTATGGGAACTTCACGCGCTTTGGGAGTAGGTCCTGTGGCTATGGATTCCCTTTTGGTAGCTGCAGGTCTGGGGGCCATTGCTTCCGTTGGGCCGGATAATTATATTGTAATGGCTGTATTACTGGCATTTCTGGTGGGGGGTATACAGGTATTGCTAGGGTTATTCAGGATGGGCTTTCTTGTGAATTTTTTGTCAAAACCTGTCATTAGTGGCTTTACTTCTGGTGCTGCCCTCATCATCATGTTTAGTCAGTTAAAATATCTTCTAGGGACCGATATTGAGAAAAGCAGTCAATTTCACTGGATAGTGTGGAACGCCATACAAAAATTAGGGACTATCAATCCTTTTGATCTTGGGATCGGGATACTGGGTATTTTGTTGATGATTCTTTTAAAAAAATGGAATAAGAAAATTCCCTATATCTTGCTGGTGGTCGTTGTTGGGATCGCCTTGGTCTTCTTTTTTAAATTGACATCCAAGGGTGTTGCTATCGTAGGAGATATCCCTACAGGATTGCCCCAGGTAGCGCTACCGCAAGTGGAGTGGGATTTTTTAATGGAACTGTGGCCTATTGCACTTACATTGGCCCTTGTTGGTTATCTGGAAACCATTTCTATTGGGAAGGGAATTGAAGATAAGATGAACCGTGATCAACTCAATTCGAACAAAGAATTAATAGCCCTCGGACTCTCTAATATAGCAGGCTCCTTCTTTCAATCGTATCCCATTACAACTAGTTTTTCAAGATCGGCAATCTACATGGAAGCGCGTTCCAGGACCAATATGGCAACATTTATTACGGCTCTTATCGTATTGTGTACCCTGCTTTTTCTCACGCCAATGTTTTATTATCTCCCAAAGGCTGCTTTGGCAAGTATAATTATGGTTTCGGTTTATGGTTTGGTAGATGTTGCTTATGCGCGTACTTTATGGAAGTTCAGAAAAGACGAATTTGCTGTACTTCTGGGAACCTTTGTAGTGACCCTATTTGTGGGCATTATGGAGGGGATATTGGTTGGGATTTTAATTTCTTTACTGTTGATGGTCTACAGAACTTCTCACCCTCATTTTGCAGTATTGGCGAACATTAGGAATACGGAATACTATAGAAATGTAAACCGGTTTGAAAGTGAGGTACTGGTAAGACCCGATCTATTGATCGTCCGTTTCGATGCTCAATTGTATTTCGGGAACTCCAATTTTTTTAAGATGCATCTAATGAATTTAATTGAGGAGAAAGGACCAGAGTTAAAGGCAGTTATATTAAACGCAGAGGCTATAAATTATATCGATTCCTCAGCTTCGGGTATGCTCATGAAGTTAATTGAGAAATTATACGAAAAAGGGATTCATTTCTTTATCGCGGGGGCCATAGGACCTACGCGGGATATCCTTTTTTCCAGTGGTATCATGCAATTACTTCCCAAAGAGTGTCTATTTGTAGAGACGCGTGAGGCAGTATCATTTTATGACGATCCGGGTAAGAAGTCGCAACTGCAATCCAAAGTGGCACATCAATGGAATACGCTTGGTAATTAAAGTTACCTACGCTTTTGGATTATAACGTATTTTTGCAACGTAAAAGAAAGGATTATGAACATAGAACAGATTTACACGGGGTGTCTTGCCCAAGGTGCATATTATATAGAAAGCAAGGGAGAAGTAGCGATCATAGATCCGCTAAGAGAAGTAGCACCCTATATTAAAAGAGCTGCCAGAGATAAGGCGAAGATCAAATATATTTTTGAGACGCATTTTCATGCAGATTTCGTCAGTGGCCATATAACATTGGCAAAAGAAACGGGAGCTACAATTATTTATGGTCCTAATGCTGATCCTTCCTTCGAAGCCTTAATTGCCACTGACGGACAAGAGTTTACTCTGGGCGACCTTACTATAAAAGTGCTTCATACGCCCGGCCATACCATGGAAAGTACTACCTATCTATTAAAAGATGCTTCTGGGAAAGATAAGGCCATATTTTCCGGAGATACTCTTTTTCTTGGCGATGTGGGAAGACCAGATCTGGCTCAAAAAGCTGCTCATCTAACTCAGGAAGAACTTGCCGGAATGCTATATGATAGTTTAAGGAACAAGATCATGCCATTAGCCGATGATGTAATTGTATATCCTGCGCATGGTGCAGGTTCGGCCTGTGGTAAGAATATGATGAAGGAAACGGTGGATACCTTGGGAAATCAGAAAAAAATGAACTATGCGCTTAGGCCTAACATGACCAAGGAAGAATTTATCGAAGAGGTTACAGAGGGACTCTTACCACCTCCCAAGTATTTTCCACTAAATGTTAAGATGAACAAGGAAGGTTATGAAGATATTCAAGAAGTACTCAAAAGAGGTACCAAAGCACTGATGCCAGATGAGTTTGAATCCCTTGCTAATGAATCAGAAGCGATCGTTCTCGATGTTAGAAGCGAGCAGGAATTTGTGAAAGGACATATTCCCAGGTCAATTTTCATTGGTCTCAAGGGAGACTTTGCTCCCTGGGTAGGTGCATTGATCGCCGATGTTGCCCAGCCCCTCTTGCTGGTAACTCCATCAGGTATGGAGAAAGAAACTATTACGCGTCTCTCAAGAGTGGGGTTCGATCAAACCATTGGGTATTTAAAAGGAGGTTTCGAGACTTGGAAAAAGGCCGGGAAAGAAATAGATAGCTTATCCTCAATCCCCGCAGATAAGTTGAAAAAAGAACTTTCAAATAAGGAGACGGCAATTTTTGATGTACGGAAAGAATCTGAATTTTTGGCAGAACATCTTGAACAGGCTATAAAAACACCTTTAAGTACAATCAATGAACATTTATCATCCTTCCCGGATGACAAGACGTTTTATCTGTATTGTGCAGGGGGATACAGGTCTGTGATAGCGGCATCAATATTAAAAAGCAGAGGTATCCATAACCTGGTAGACGTTGGTGGTGGCTTTGGAGCCATTAAATTGTCTGGTATAGAGACAACAAACTATGTCTGTCCATCAACCTTATGATAAAAGTCATGTGTTGTTGTTCCCGGAAGGGCTAGTTTTGTACAATGAATAGAGGTAAGGGAATAAAGTTGCTCTTTGTTTGTTTGTTGTGCGTAACAATAATATCCCTTACAGTGATATTGGTTGATAGCCTAACTTAATTCTTTCAATTATGAAAACAAATATGGGTACCCTGGACAAGATCATTAGGGTCATTGTGGCAGTTATTGCCGGACTTCTGGTATATTATGAAGTAGTAGAAGGCGTTTATTCTTATATATTACTTGCTGTTGTTGCGATCTTTCTTCTAACAAGTCTTGTGGGTTTTTGTCCGCTCTATAGCATTTTTGGTCTAAACACCTGTTCTGTAAAGAAAAAAGACTAGCACTCTATCACTTTGCTTTAACAGGTTATATAAGTGGTGTAAGCCGGAGTGAAGTATTCCGGGGATCTGCCCTTTTGAAGGAATTCAAGTGATTGCAATATAGAATTGCTTTATACAAATATTTCAAAATAATTTTCAGATTGCCCTTTCCTACCTATCTATTTTGTGTATTTTTAAACCGAAATAGAATATAGGAATGCTAAAGAATTTTATTCAAAGTGTAGGGGTCATTAATATTATTTTACTCCTTGTAGTCCTCTCCATAATTGTTGTTTCAGAATATTTATTTCTTACCGGCAATAAGCTGGATGCGATCTTCATCGCATTTTGGGCACCAACCATTCTTGGATTTATGAATTATTTTAAATACAGGAAGTGATGGATTTTATTCTAGCATACTCCATTTTCGTCGGACTAATCTTCCTGATCTGGATGATCTTTGTTATTAGGATGTACAGGGAATTGAATAAAAAACAATAAGCCAAATTCCTACTTTAACAACCTGACCTCATTTTAGACTGATTAATTGGATAGAGAGATTAGTTTTTCCTGATTTTTTAGAGCATAGGAAACTACCAGTCTTTTGGTTTCAAGGGTCTCTTTCTGAGGAGTGACAAAAGCCATAATGTCTTCCAGAGATCGTACCTCAGTTTCTTTAGGAATAAAGCCGTAACCGCAATATTGTCCATCTTGTACTACAACCAGAGCGTCTTCCAAAGCATTACGTCCTTTTTCTCTGATGATAAAATTATCCTTATTGGCTGCAATATATCGCAGGGCACTTTGTACTTTCTTATTATAATGGTTTACTGATTCTTCCCCTCTGCAGATCCCGTAACATTGTTTTACTCTAAAATGCGCACAGTGGGTGATCCCTTCCTGCAGGTGGCAATATTTCGCACATAAACCATAGTCTGAACATATAATTTCTAGGAATTCCCTGCATTCTGTGATCGAATAGAACGTTGTTAGGGGTCTCGGTACATTTTTAACTTTATTGTAAGCCAAATGCAATACACCATCGCGATCCTCATAGTGGAAAATGGCATAGGCTGGGATCTTTTTTTTCTGTGCCCTGTTATATAGGGGGAAATAATGCTTAATGGCCCAAGATTCCATAAGAAATGCGACCAATTCATTACCTGCGAGCTCATAATCGATCTGTTCCGTAACCCTGCACATTTGTATTTCTTTTTCGCTTTTGTCATAAAAATGGCTAAGAACCCTTTTTTTGATGTTTTTGGCTTTACCGGCATAGATTACCTCGCCTTTCACATTTTTAAAAAAGTAAATTCCGGTTTTATTCGGCAGGTTTTCATATTGTTCCTTGGGAAGGGACGGTGGCAGCGTTCCCTCCTGTGATCGTGCATTCAGGAATTTTTTTACAATTTCTTCTATGTTAGGGGTGTTCAGGATCTTATGGAATAACAACACAGTAGCATGGGCATCGCCTCTGGCCCGGTGTCTATTCTCAAGTGGAATACTAAGCGCTGTACATAGCTTGCCCAGGCTATAGGATCTGTATCCGGGGAAGACCGTTCTGGATAAGCGTACAGTACATAATTTTTTTCGAATGAAGGACAATCCCAGTTCCTTGAATTCATTCTTGATGACATTATAATCAAAGTTCACACTGTGTGCCACAAAAATGGTTCCCTCAGTGAATGAAAGGATTTTTGGTGCAATTTCTGCGATGGTAGGAGCATTGCGTACAAGGTCATTGTCTATTCCGGTAAGGCCGGTTATAAAGTGGGGTATCTCACATTCCGGATCCACTAAAGACGTAAATTCTTCAATGATCTTGTTCCCATCGTATTTAAAAATGGAAATTTCCGTGATCTTATTTCCTTTGACCCCGTTTCCTGTGGTCTCTATGTCTACAATACAATACAAGAGGTAAGATTAGGTACTGTTCTAAAGTTTGAAGCTAAAAAAAGGACAACAAGCGCTGTCCTTTTTTTCAAGAATTTCTGTTTTCGTAATAAACGAACTATTCTCTAGGAATTGTCTACCACTTTTGCACTTGCTGCATTCTTTTTTACCGAGGCAATTCCATTGGCCATGGAAGATGCGGAGGCATACATTTGACTGGCACCGATCTCTTGTCCGTTAGAAGCTTTGAGACCGAAATATGGCTTCCCATTTTTTGCAACTTTACGATCGAACATTGAATCGTTCTTAGAATTTTTCCTGACGGATTCTATTCCATTTTCACATGCTGCCTTGGTCTTGTAAGCTTCACTGCTTAAGATTACCTGTCCGTTACCTGCTTTTAAGTTAAATCTGAATTGACCGGATTTGTCTTTTTTAATTTCGAATTTGCCCATTTTGAAATGTTTTTATTTTATCAAATTTAACATATTATACAGGAATTTTTGTGAATGAGGTAAAAAAAATCCACATTTTACTGTGGATTAATATCAAATTAAAGTTCTTATTTTAAACAACTTCCTTAAAAGTGGTTGTCTTCGCACTAAATCGTTGGCGAACCTTTAAGTCGCTTTTCAATTTTTTGCTTTTTTTCCGTGAGTCGTTTCATAAGATCCATGAGTTCTCCATCCTTGGATTTTTTATATATTTCGTTGATCGCCAGAATAATTTCCTTGGCATCTCTTGAAGCCTGAACACGGTCACTTGTCGACATGTGACTCATTTTCAGGTTTATAAAAGCATCAGCCCGTTTAAATATGTCCATTTTTATTTAAATATACATTTA
>JAHEHU010000144.1 GCA_024639765.1 Eudoraea sp. | reverse complement strand
CGGATATTCTATTCAGTAATCCTACGTTATTTTCGGAATACACCGAGATGGTGAACCATTTTTTTTCCATCGGATTTTATTTTAGTCTGATATCTGATACTGAAGCTCCGGATGGGATCATTGGAAACACATTGTCTTCCTTCTCAACTTTTACTTCTAAGAAATAGGGGTCTTTACAAGCAATCATCTCCTGCACAGCCAAGCCTAAATCTTTACGCTCTGAGACACGTTTTGCTTTAATGTGATAGCCTTCAGCTATTTTCACAAAATCGGGGTTAGTCATAACCGTAGATGCATACCTGCTTTCAAAAAATAATTCCTGCCATTGACGCACCATCCCCAAATGGCCATTATTAAGAACTACGATCTTTACAGGCGTTTTGTTTTGAAAAATAGTGGCAAGCTCCTGAATGGTCATTTGATATCCTCCATCCCCTATAATTGCCACCACTTCCCTGTCCATGGCACCCATTTTAGCACCAATAGCCGCAGGCAAAGCAAAACCCATGGTACCTAAGCCACCTGAGGTAATATTACTTTTAGACTGCGCAAACTTGGCATACCGGCAAGCTACCATCTGATGTTGCCCAACATCTGTAACAATGACCGCCTTACTCTTTGAAGCCTTATTGATCTCTTCTATCACTTCCCCCATTGTTAGGCCTTCCTTGGTTGGGTAAAGGTCCTTTTCTATGACCACTTTGAATTCTTCGTCGTATTTCTTCTTGAATTCATTCAACCAGGCATCATGGTTATTCTTCTTAATCTTAGGCAATAGCTTTGTAAGCGTTTCCTTCGCATCTCCCAAAAGAGGAATATCTGCCGTTACATTTTTATTGATCTCCGCAGGGTCTATTTCAATATGTATGATCTTGGCTTGTTTAGCATAGGTGTCCAGGCTCCCCGTTACCCGATCATCAAAACGCATCCCTATTGCTATAAGCAGATCACATTCATTTGTAAGTACATTAGGGCCATAATTTCCATGCATCCCTACCATCCCCACGTTTAGCGGGTGATCTGTATTCATGGCAGAAAGACCTAATATGGTCCATGCGGCAGGAATACCCGCTTTTTCCACCAGTTGTTTTAACTCCTCCTCTGCATGCCCAAGAATCACTCCCTGTCCAAAAACAATATATGGTTTGCTGGCACTATTGATCAATTCTGCTGCTGCATTCAGCGCTTCCTCTTTGACTTTTGGAACCGGCTGATAACTGCGTACGCCAGTACAATGCTCGTAATGAAAATCGAGTTCGTCAAACTGTGCGTTTTTGGTAATGTCTATCAATACAGGACCGGGTCTGCCAGATTTTGCGATATAAAATGCCTTGGCAATGATACCTGGGATCTCAGAAGCCTTCGTTACCTGGTAGTTCCACTTCGTTACCGGAGTAGATATACCAATGATGTCTGTTTCCTGAAAGGCATCAGAACCTAAAAGATGTCTGGGAACCTGACCGGTGATACAGACCATTGGCGTGGAATCTATCTGGGCATCTGCAAGACCCGTAACTAAGTTGGTTGCTCCGGGTCCGGAGGTAGCTATGGCAACCCCAACTTTTCCGCTGACCCTCGCATATCCCTGGGCGGCATGTGTTGCACCCTGTTCATGTCTTGTGAGGATATGAGTAAGTCTGTCCTGGAATTTGTATAATTCATCATAGACAGGCATGATGGCTCCTCCGGGATAACCATATATAAGATCTACTCCCTCGGCAAGAAGACAGTGAATTATTGCTTCTGCGCCACTAACCCTAAGCTTAGCACCTGCCTTGGCCTTGGATTTATTTTTTTCTATCGTTTCCATACATAGTAATCTTTAAAACTAACAGAACTTTCCCAGTAAAATGTCTGAGAGTCTTTTAACAATGATCCTTTACTTAAATTCATCGGTAACACAACCTTGTGAGGCCGAGGATACCGTTTTGGCATACTTGTATAAACTTCCTTTACGCACTTTTAATGGAGGTTGTTTCCAGGCGGCTTTTCTTAAACTCAGTTCTTCTTCTGACAAGGCAACACTTATGCTGTTCTTCACTGCATCGATTGTGATCATGTCCCCATCTTGAAGCAATCCTATGGCCCCACCGTCTTGTGCTTCCGGGGAGACATGCCCCACTACAAAGCCATGGGTACCTCCTGAAAATCTGCCGTCAGTGATCAAGGCAACTTCTTTTCCTAAACCAGCGCCCATTATGGCTGCTGTAGGTTTGAGCATTTCCGGCATCCCGGGACCTCCCTTTGGGCCTTCGTATCTTATAACTACAACATCACCTTTTTTAACCATTCCCTTACCAATGCCTGCATTGGCTTTAAATTCGTCATCGAATACCTTTGCGGGACCCGTAAAATGATAGCCTTCCTTTCCTGTGATCTTAGCAACAGCTCCTTCAGTGGCAAGGTTGCCATATAATATGCGTAAGTGTCCGGTTTCTTTAATAGGATTTTCCAGGGTATGCACTACATCTTGTCCTTTGGTAAGTCCGGGGATATCTTTCAAATTTTCTGCCACTGTCTTACCAGTCACGGTAAGGCATTCCCCGTGAAGCATCCCATTTTCCAACATAAACTTCATAACTGCCGGTGTACCTCCTACCCTATGAACATCTTCCATCAAATATTTTCCACTAGGTTTCAGATCCGCAAGAAAAGGAGTAGTATCGCTTATTCTTTGAAAATCATCTAGCGTAAAGCTTATTTCTGCTGCTTTGGCTATTGCCAGAAAATGCAGCACGGCATTGGTAGACCCACCCATCACAGTAATTAGTCTTATGGCATTCTCCAGAGACTTCCTTGTAATGATATCGCTTGGTTTTATATCATTCTCCATCAGGTAACGCAATGCCCTTCCGGAGGCAATACAATCTTTCTCTTTTTCACTGCCAATAGCGGGATTAGAGGAATTATAGGGCATAGCCATCCCAAGCGCTTCTATAGCCGAAGCCATTGTATTGGCGGTATACATACCCCCACAAGCACCTGCACCAGGACAAGCATTTTGAATAACGCTTTTAAATTCCTTTTCATTCATGGTTCCGGCTACCTTTTCTCCCCAGGCCTCAAACGCACTTACAATATCTAATTTCTTATCATTCAAACATCCCGAAGCTATGGTGCCACCATATACCAGAACGGAAGGTCTGTTGAGTCTTATCATGGCCATCAAAGCTCCCGGCATATTCTTGTCACATCCCACTACCGTGACAAGTCCATCGTAATTCATTGCCTGCACTACAGTTTCCATAGAATCTGCAATGATATCTCTTGAAGGAAGGGAATATCTCATCCCATAGGTTCCCATAGAAATCCCATCACTAACCCCAATCGTATTGAATACGAGGCCAATAAGATCTTTTTCCTGCAGGCCCTTTTTTACATATTGGGAAAGGCCATTAAGGTGCATATTACATGGATTTCCTTCATAACCTGTACTGCCAATACCCACCAATGGTTTTTTAAGATCCTCTTCAGAAAGGCCTATGGCATACAGCATAGCCTGCGCCCCGGGTTGTGTGGGGTCTTGGGTTACATTCTTACTATGTTTGTTTAACTCCATCTATGTTTATCCCTAAAATCTTTCGTATTACACGTAAATACTATCCTTTCCAAAGATACTGGTTTAATAATCCTCCCTTGAAAAACATCAGATATTGGTATAAATTCAATACCATAAGAATGATATTATCTGTCTGTATATCAGCTATTTAGTTCTTATTAATATATCATATTCAATACGTGAAATTGTTGTTTTTTCCACTTCCGATTTACAATTCTTTCGACAATATTTTGCCTATTTTTGGGCATGCAAAATTCAATCAGTGAGAACGTAGAAGCTCAAAGGCAGTTCTTTTTAAGTCAGAAAACAAAAGATCTCTCCTTTAGAATAAAGGCCTTAAAACTACTTGAAAAAGAAATAGTGAGGCAGGAAGATGCCATTTGCGATGCTTTGTACGCCGATTTTAAAAAACCAAAATTTGAAACCTTGGTGGCCGAAACACAATTTGTATTGGCCGAACTTAGATCAATACGCAAGTTTCTTAAATTATGGTCCAGACCTGAAAGAGTGCCGGGAACGTTACTGAACTTCCCATCTTCAAATTGGATCTATAAAGAGCCTTATGGAGCAGTGTTGGTGATGGCTCCCTGGAATTATCCATTCCAACTTTCAATTTTACCTCTGGTCTCAGCAATTGCTGCGGGGAATACTGTGATACTAAAACCTTCGGAGCACACACCACATACCAGTGCACTTCTTAAAAAATTGGTCGGTGCTGTTTTTCATGAAACACATGCTCTCGTTATTGAAGGAGACCTCCCGGTTTCTCAACAATTGTTGTCAGAGAAATGGGACTATATTTTCTTCACGGGGAGTACCAGAGTGGGAAAGATTGTGTACGAAAGTGCTGCCAAAAACCTTACACCTGTCACCCTTGAATTGGGAGGTAAAAGCCCTTGTATCATAGATGAGACAGCGCATATTACGCAGGCCGCCAAACGCATAGTGTGGGGAAAATTTCTCAATGCTGGTCAAACTTGTATAGCTCCCGATTATATTTTAGTACAACGGGCAGTAAAGGATTCACTAATTAGGGAATTAAGTAAAACCATCACCAAATTCTTCGGCTCAGATGTGGAAGCCTCTGCCGATCTTGCCAGGATTGTTTCTAAGGATCATTACAGCAGACTCGTTGGCTTGTTAGCCGATGAGGAGATTGTCTTTGGTGGGAAACGTAATGATGCTGATAATTTTTTAGGACCAACATTGCTGAATGAACCATCTCCGGATAGCAAGGTAATGCAGGAAGAGATCTTTGGCCCTGTCTTACCTATCATTTCATATGAAAACGAAGAAGATATTGCCCCATGGATCCTCGCCCAGGGAAAACCCCTGGCGGCGTATATTTTTTCAAAAAGAACTTCTTTCCAGGACAGGCTTTTAAAAAGATATAGCTTTGGTGGTGGCGTCATCAATGATACACTCATTCATATCGCAAATAAAGAACTTCCTTTCGGAGGGGTGGGAGAAAGTGGTATGGGGGCCTATCATGGGAAAAGATCTTTTATGATTTTTTCACATCAAAAATCCATTGTAAAAAGAGGAACATGGTTAGACATTCCCTTGCGAAATCCGCCATATACCATGCCCTTATCTTTGCTAAAAAAGATAGGACACATCTTTTAAGTATTAAGATAATTTAATGGAAATAGTATCGCCGAAGGTTTTCTGAGCTA
>JAHEHU010000013.1 GCA_024639765.1 Eudoraea sp. | reverse complement strand
TGGTTTACCTCACGTCACCGCTAGATTCAAATTCTTTTTTTACCTTAACAACTGCAAGGAACCAAGATAAGATTCCTTTCAAAAGTTTTAATAGGATTAACTTGTAATAGCTAAAAGGATTAAAGGAACAGCAGCCTCAATAAAAGTTTTTATAACATGAAAAGGGTAGTAACATTTGGGGAAATTATGTTGCGATTAGCACCTCCGGGATTTTTGAGGTTCTCACAGGCTACTAGTTTTGATGTTGTATATGGCGGAGGCGAGTCTAATGTAGCGGTGTCCTTGGCCAATTATGGAATTCCTGTGGATTTTATTAGTCGGTTGCCAAAAAATGATATTGGAGAATGTGCGATGATGGAAATGCGCAAAAGAGGAGTTGGGGTTGATAAGCTCATCTATGGTGGAGATCGCCTTGGGGTGTATTTCTTGGAAACTGGTGCAGTAAGCAGGGGAAGTAAGGTAGTTTATGATCGTGCGCATTCTTCCATGAGCGAGATCAAACCTGGAATGATAGATTGGGAAAAAGTCTTTGAGGGGGCCGGGTGGTTCCATTGGACAGGAATTACACCGGCTATTTCACAAGGAGCAGCAGATGTGTGTTTAGAAGCTGTAAAGACCGCCAGGGAAATGGGGCTCACGATCTCCACGGATCTGAATTACCGGGCCAAGCTTTGGAATTATGGTGGGGAACGGGAAAAAATAATGACCGAATTAACGTCCTATTGCGATATTATTCTGGGCAATGAGGAAGATGCCGAAAAACATTTTGGCATAAAGCCCGAAGGATTAGATATTACGACACAGGGACATGAAGTAAAAGCGGAAGCCTTTTTATCTGTCTGTAAGCAGCTAATGAAAAAATTTCCAAATGCCGGAAAGGTAATAATCACTCTTCGTGGTTCTATTTCAGCTTCGCATAATACCTGGGCAGGGGTATTGTACGATGGCAAAACCTTGTACAATTCTGTAGAGTACCAAATAACGGACATTGTGGATCGCGTCGGTGGTGGCGACTCCTTTATGGGCGGCTTGATCTATGGATCGCTAACATATCCTGATGACGATCAAAAGGCATTAGATTTTGCGGTGGCTGCATCTTCCTTAAAACATACCATCAAAGGAGACGCTAACCTGGTCACCGTGGCAGAAGTTAAAAAGTTAATGGATGGCGACAGCTCAGGCAGGGTAGCCAGATAAACGAACATAAATACCATGGCAACATTTTCCAGATTGGAAGTAATAAGGGTAATGAAAGAAATCGGCATGGTACCTTTGTTTTACCATCCTGACATAGCAGTGAGTAAAAAGGTGCTGAAGGCCTGTTATGATGGCGGGGCAAGATTGATGGAATTTACGGCCAGAGGGGATTTTGCGCATGAAGTATTTGCTTCATTGAACAAATATGCAATGAAAGAATTGCCGGGAATGATAATGGGAGTGGGTTCAATTACCGATGCTGCAGCAGCATCGATGTTCATGCAAATGGGGGCCAATTTTATTGTCACACCGTCTTTCAGGGAAGATATTGCTGTCATCTGTAACCGAAGGAAAGTGCTATGGGCTCCGGGTTGCGGTTCGTTATCAGAAATAAACAGAGCTGAAGAAATGGGGTGTGAGATCGTGAAATTATTTCCTGGAGATGTGTATGGCCCTAAATTTGTAAAAGCCATTAAAGGTCCTCAACCCTGGACCAGTATCATGCCTACCGGAGGTGTTAGTACAGATAAGGCCAATTTAAAAGCATGGTTCGAGGCCGGCGTAACCTGCGTTGGAATTGGTTCTAAACTCATTAGTAAAGAGATCCTGGATAATAAGGATTTGGGAGTCCTGGAAGATAAGGTGAAAAGTACCCTCGCAACCATCAGGGAACTGCGTACATAGTTCATTTATTTATGGCCAAATCACCTATTCCAATAATATGACCATTTACATTTGGTGTCTTCTATTTGGATTTCAATCAGAGCATGTCCAGCGCTCTTTCCAGTGCCATACCTCGTGATCCTTTTATCAATACAGTACCATTTTTAATAGGGTTTTCTCTTAGGTATTCGGAGAAGGCTTCAAAAGACCTGAATCTCTGACAGTGGGTCTCAGTACCATAAAAATGCTCCCCTATTAAGAAACAGGCTTTTAAAGGCATTTGCTCCACTAATTCTGAGACCTTCTGGTGTTCCTCCGCTGCACTTTCACCTAATTCGAACATATCGCCCAATAAGACCGTTTTATGGCTTCCGGGTAGTTGCTCAAAGGCTTCCAGGGCTGCTTTCATACTAGTGGGGTTGGCATTATACGCGTCTAGCATTATGTGCAATCCGTTTTTCTCTATTAGCTGGGATCTGTTATTTTTTGGATGATAGGCTTCAATCCCATTTTTGATATCCGATAATGGCACTTCGAAATAGATCCCCATCAGTGCGGCTATAGCGCAGTTGGTAAAATTATAGGCTCCTGGTAATTGTGTAACAATAGATTCTTCCTTTACCTTTAATTTCACGGTGGGGCTGGCTCCCAGGAAGGAAATAGATTCGTAATGGGTTTTGTCCGTACTAAAACCTGTTTTGTGGTTATACTCCTTGAGTTTTGTAGCCTGTATGGGATCGTCTGCATTCCAAAAGATGTGTTTTCCATGAGCCATAAGATGATCATACATTTCGCTTTTCCCCTTGATCACTCCTTCAACTCCGCCAAAACCTTCAAGGTGGGCCTTTCCAAAATTAGTAATGTATCCATGATCTGGCTGGGCTAGGGAACATAGAAAGGCGATTTCCTCTTGATGGTTGGCGCCCATTTCAATGATCGCTATTTCCGTATCCTCCCGGATGGAAAGCAAAGTAAGGGGTACCCCAATATGATTGTTCAGGTTTCCCCTAGTTGCAATGGTCTTAAATTTCCGTGAAAGTACTGCATCTATCAATTCTTTGGTGGTTGTCTTTCCGTTACTTCCTGTAAGAGCAACAATAGTGGCCTTGGATTGAAAGCGATGATAGGTTCCGAGACGTTGTAATGTTTCTAGCACATCGGCTACGTGTATACATCGATCATTTAAAAGATACTCTTCTTCATCTATGATGACATAGGCCGCACCAGAATCAAGTGCTTGCTTTGCAAACGAATTACCATTGAAATTTGGTCCTTTTAATGCGAAAAACAAGCAGCCCTGCTTTATCTTCCTGGTGTCTGTGCAGATCAATGGGTGTTTTAAAAATAGCTCGTGGAGCAGGTTGATTTTCATGCACTAAAGATAAAAAAAGCCCCAACATAATTGTCAGGGCTTTGCTATACTATTTACGTAATAAGATCTATTTGGCTTTCTTGCCGCGTACGGTCTTATTTTTTGTTTTTGCTTTGGAACCTACTCTGGACATGGCACAACGGAATCCTATATAATCTGTTGCCATATATTGCGGTAAGAATCTTCTTTGAGCGGGGTCTAACCAATACGCTCGGTCTCGCCATGATCCACCTTTGTAAACTCGTACTTCATCATTGATAAGGGTTGTACGCTCATTACTGGTGTCATAACCTCTTACAATATTTCCGGTAGAATCTCTTTCAACTTTATGTTTTGGAGAATCATACATTTTACGTTGACTTTCCGGATCATCATCTTCACTAAAGCGATCAAAAAATCTCGATGAGCCCGGATCACCGTCACGATATCCTCTGTTATCACTATCAGAGAAATTGGTTCTTAAATAAGTTTCTTGTTCATCAACCGGTACCATAAGGATCTCTCCCGGAAGATTTACGGCAACCACTTTACCATTAGGCAGGGTATCGAATACAATACTGTCTCTTAAAACATTAACCTTCCCATCTTCTCCGATGGCTGTTTTAGTATAGATATTTCCACGATAGTAGTTAAAGTCACTTATTTCATCATCTACGATAGGCCTATATACATCAGCAACCCACTCGGCAACATTACCTGCCATATCATACAATCCAAGATCATTCGGTTTATAGGATTTAACTTCAGCTGTGATATCAGCACCATCATCAGACCATCCTGCAATACCGCCGTAATCTCCTTTTCCTTGTTTGAAGTTTGCTAATTGATCACCACGACCAACACGCTGCCCATTTCTGGTATATTCACCTTCCCATGGATATTTCTTTCTACCGCGGTAGTTGTTATATTCTCTGCTACCCTGTAAAGCCGCCGCTGCATACTCCCATTCGGTTTCAGTGGGCAGGCGATACTCCGGAGAGATGATACCGCTGCTGCGTTTGGCAAAAACGGAAACAGAATCTTTCTTCTGGTTCCCTTGCAAGGAGTCTATCTGACCATTGTACACAGACTCTGGTCTGTTCAAATAAGCTTCAGTATTGAAAGTGCCGCCAACTTCGCCGGTTACAGCCTGGTATTTGGCATCTTTAGCCAGGAATCCTTCCCTCTCCAATACAGCCTCATTTACCCTGTCTGTTCTCCACTCTGCAAATTGTGTTGCCTGAATCCAGTTTACCCCAACTACAGGATATTCCGCATAGGCCGGGTGACGCAGATAATTGTTAGTCATGGTCTCATTAAAGCCTAATCGGTTTCTCCAAACCAGGGTATCCGGTAGCGCACCTTTATAGATATTCGCGTATTTTGGATTTTCGGGTGGATAAACACTCTTAAGGTAATCCAGGTATTCCAAATACATTACGTTGGTTACCTCAGTTTCGTCCATATAAAAAGACTGCACGTGTTGTTGCGTAGGGGTATTGTTCCAATCGTGCATAACATCATCTTGTACCTTCCCTTTTGTAAAAGTACCACCTTCAATAAATACAAGGCCGGGAGAAGTTTCCTGCTCCTTAAAATCGGAGTTGTATTGAAAACCACCTTCTTTGGCATTGATCTTCCATCCTGTGGCACGAGAAGTGTTTTTTGAACTAGACGATTTTTTACAGCTGGTGGCTGTAAATCCTGCTACCAGCACTGTGCAAGAGAGTACAACTTTGATAAATTGTTTTTTCATCTGTTGATCTTTGATTTAAATTCCTTCCGGATTTTTTTAAGCTTTAGACCATTCTAATATGGTGAATGATCCTGTGTTTATTGATTTTATTAAGACTTTCGGCTACTTAAACGATGTTTTACACATAATATTTTACAGCCGTAAAAATAATTGAGGCCCATATGCTACATGATATCAGGCCAAGTTCACAAATTCATAACGGAACAAATTTCATTATAGTATGAAGCTGAGATATTCTTTAGGGCCTAAGATGTTAAAATTAGGTAGTACTAATAGGACGTACCCGCTAAAATAGACTCCCATCGATGAAATACGTATAACCTTGTACCGCAACAACTGAAATAATACTACTTTCTACACAAGATATTTTCAAAAAGGCCGTTTACCAGATGTACAAATAATTAATCCTGAGAGAAGCGGGAGTGAAATAACTTCCCGGATTCTGTTCTTACCGCTTTTTGAATAATAGTTTGGCATGGGATCATTAAAGCAGAAAAGGATTTTTTAAAATTAAATTACGCGTGAAAAAAATGAAGAATTTAATAGGTATTTTGTTATTATTAATTGTTTGCAAAGGTTTTGCACAACAAGACAGAGTAATCACCACAGCGGTACCTTTCCTTACCATAGCAGCCGATGCACGTGCTGCGGGGATGGGAGATATGGGAGTTGCTACTTCGGTTGATGCCTTTTCACAGCAATGGAATCCGGCTAAATTTGCATTTGCAGAAAGGAAAATGGGCATCGGGGTAAGTTATACACCATACCTGGAAAGTATCATTACGGATATATCATTACTTAATGGTAGCTTTTATAATAAGATCAATGAAAGAAGTGCCTTTGCTTTTAGTTTGAGATATTTTACCTTGGGTGAAATTGAACTCAGACAATTTGCGAATGATCCGGGAACTTTGGCAAAACCAAATGAACTGGCATTAGACGGATCATATTCCTTAAAATTGAGTGATAATTTTTCCATGGCCGTTGCAGGTCGTTTTATTAGGTCAAATTTGAGATTGCCGGAGATCAGCAATGTAGATTCTCAGGCTGCGAGCTCTTTTGCAGTAGATGTAGCCGGATATTATCGTTCGAAAGAAGTGGCCTTCTCCAGTTTTAACGGTAGATGGCGCGCAGGTTTTAATATATCTAACCTTGGTGGCAAGATACAATATGATGAAGGCGGGCAGGAGAACTTCTTGCCAACCAACCTGAAGTTTGGTGGCGGATTCGATTTTATCCTTGATGAAGATAATGTGCTGGGAATTACGACAGAGTTCAATAAGTTATTGGTGCCCACTCCTAGAGATTTTGATGGTGATGGGGACGTAGATTCTGCTGATAATGATGAATACCAACAAATAGGTTTTCTTAATGGCGTTTTTGAATCTTTTGGAGATGCACCCGATGGTGGGAGCGAAGAATTCAAGGAGATCACCTGGGCCTTAGGAGCCGAATATTCGTACCAGCAATCCTTTATGGTAAGAACCGGCTACTTCCATGAAAGTGAAGTAAAGGGATCCAGAAAGTTCTTTGCCCTCGGTGCAGGCTTTAAATTTAAAGCAGCTCAAATAGACCTTTCTTACTTGTTTTCTTCTTCTCAGGTCAGGAATCCGTTGGAGAACACCTTGCGTTTTTCATTGACCTTTAATTTGGGTGAGGAATTCATAAACAACTAATACGCAAGAAAAATTTATTTTAAAAATCTGCCTTCGGGCGGGTTTTTTTATTTTAGGGGGTAAGGAATTGTATATTTACCTAATGAAAAGCAAAACACTTTCTTTTCAGCTATACGTCTTTGAATCTTTGGCTGAATTGCCCGAAGGGGATCAGGAATTGATAAACCTGGCTTCCCGGGCCGGGGAGGATGCCTATGCGCCTTATTCTCAGTTTAAGGTAGGTGCTGCGGTTTTACTCGAAAACAAACAAGTAGTCATAGGAAGTAATCAGGAAAATGCTTCCTACCCTTCAGGCTTATGTGCGGAACGTGTGGCGGTCTTTCAGGCAGGGGCTAAATTCCCCGGGGTTGCAATAGTAAAGATTGCTATTGTTGCTAGTTCAGAAAAGCAAACAACACTGAAACCAGCTGCGCCTTGCGGAAATTGCAGACAATCTATTTTTGAATATGAGAATAGACAGGAGAATCCTATTGAACTGCTTCTTATGGGCGGTGAAGGTCCTATCTATAAATGTCTTTCTGTAAATGATATTTTACCGCTTGCTTTCGGGAGTGATTCACTGGGATAGAATAGAAATTATCAAAATACCGAAACAGCCTTCGTTTACCAGTTTACTTGCGATCCAAGCTTTTTTCGCATTTCTTTTTCACTATTAATATAATGTGTATTTTTGTTTTCTTCATCTCCTTAGTCTTATTAGGATGGGGATACTAACGAATAAATAATTCACTGAATGAAAAAAATTACCAAGGAGGTCTACTTAAAATGGTATGAGGATATGCTGTTTTGGCGAAAGTTTGAAGACAAATTGGCGGCCGTATATATCCAGCAAAAAGTTCGTGGATTCCTTCACTTGTACAATGGACAAGAAGCTGTTTTGGCGGGTGCATTGCATGCAATGGATCTAACAAAAGACCGTATGATCACTGCCTACAGGAACCATGTGCAACCTATTGGAATGGGCGTAGATCCTAAAAAGGTTATGGCGGAATTGTACGGAAAGGTGACCGGTACCTCAAAGGGAATGGGTGGATCCATGCATATTTTTTCAAAGGAACACCGTTTTTATGGAGGCCATGGAATTGTAGGTGGTCAGATCCCATTAGGAGCAGGCTTGGCATTTGGGGATAAATATTTCAAAAGAGACGCTGTAACCCTTTGTTATATGGGTGATGGAGCAGTACGCCAGGGTTCTTTACATGAATCATTTAATTTGGCGATGCTGTGGCAGCTACCAGTGGTTTTTATATGTGAGAATAACGGATATGCCATGGGAACTTCGGTGGCCAGGACATCGCATTCTACTGAAATTTGGAAACTAGGCCTGGGCTACGAAATGCCATGCGGACCTGTTGATGGAATGGATCCTGTTACCGTTGCGGAAGAAATGAGCAAGGCTATTGAACGTGCAAGAAGCGGCGGAGGGCCCACCTTCCTGGAAATGAAAACATATAGGTACAGAGGACACTCAATGTCTGATGCTCAGCACTATCGTACCAAGGATGAAGTGGAAGAGTACAAAAAGATAGATCCTATAACTCAGGTACTTGAGGTGATCAAACAGAAAAAGTATGCCAATGATGATGAGATCAAAGTTATTAATGATCGGGTTAAAAACATGGTTAAGGAATGCGAAAAATTTGCAGAAGAATCAGAGTATCCACCTGTACAGCAACTTTATGACATGGTATACGAACAAGAGGATTATCCGTTTATAGAACACAAATTATAGATACATGGCAGAGATCATAAATATGCCCAGGCTAAGTGATACCATGGAAGAAGGTACCGTGGCAAAATGGCTAAAGAAGGTAGGGGATAAGGTAGAAGAGGGTGATATATTAGCGGAAATAGAAACGGACAAGGCTACCATGGAGTTTGAATCATTTCATGAAGGAACGCTTTTACATATCGGTATTGCCGAAGGTGATGGAGCGCCCGTTGATTCCCTTTTAGCCATTATAGGGGCAGAAGGTGAAGATATTTCCGGCCTTTTAAAGGGCGGATCTGCAGAGGTAAGTACTACTAATGAAAGCCCAAAAGCCGAAGAAGCACCAAAGGCGAGTGTACCCGAAACTGCCGGTTCAGGCAAGGAGGTAGCAGAAATTCCTAAAGGAGTTGAGGTGATTAAAATGCCCCGATTAAGTGATACAATGGAAGAGGGGACCGTGGCTACCTGGTTGAAGAAAGTTGGTGACGATGTGGAAGAAGGAGATATCCTTGCCGAGATCGAGACAGACAAGGCCACCATGGAGTTTGAATCGTTTTATTCTGGCAACCTGTTATATATAGGTATAAAAGAAGGAGAATCTGCACCAGTTGATGATGTTCTTGCCATCATTGGACCAAAAGGAACCGATGTTGAGGCTATATTAAATCAGAAATCCGCAGAAGGGCAGAATAAAGTACCGGAGAAATCTGAACCGGAGACCAGCACTACGGCAGTTGATGAAGCTAAAGCATCCGAAGCAAGTGAAGTGGCTGTCGCCCCTGATGGCCAACGAATTTTTGTTTCGCCGCTGGCAAAGAAAATGGCTGCGGATAAAGGGATCAACCTTACTGCGGTAAAAGGTTCAGGAGATCACGGCAGGATCGTAAAGCGCGACATTGAGAATTATAAACCTTCAGAATCTGCTGCTCCTGCGGCAGGAGTTGCTGATACTTCAGCACCTCAGCCCCAAACAATAAAGCCTGTAATGTTACCGGTAGGAGAGGAAGGGTCTGAAGAGATTAAAAACTCTCAAATGCGAAAGGTCATTGCCAAGCGTTTGAGTGAATCAAAATTTACTGCACCTCATTACTACCTAACCATAGAGGTGGATATGACAAATGCCGCTCAGTCACGGGCGCATATAAATGATCTCCCAGACACCAAGGTTTCTTACAATGACCTGGTACTAAAAGCATGTGCCATGGCACTTCAAAAGCATCCACAGGTGAATACCAGTTGGAACGGTGATACCACCCGCTACAACAAACACATTCACATGGGCGTAGCCGTTGCAGTGGAGGATGGCCTGGTTGTTCCTGTGTTAAAATTTGCCGATCAGTTGAGCCTTACCCAAATAGGAGGGGCAGTTAAAGATCTTGCAGGCAGGGCACGCATTAAAAAATTAACCCCTGCCGAAATGGAGGGAAGTACTTTTACGGTCTCTAATTTGGGGATGTTTGGAATTCTGGAGTTTACCTCTATTATTAACCAACCAAATTCAGCTATACTATCGGTTGGTGCTATTGTTGAAAAACCCGTTGTGAAAAATGGGGAGATAGTTATTGGAAACACTATGAAACTATCGCTTGCATGTGACCATAGAACTGTAGATGGTGCCACGGGAGCTCAATTCTTGCAAACGCTCAGGGCATATATGGAGAATCCGGTAACTATGCTTGCATAATACAAGAGAGGGTGAACACATAAAACCTATAACTTCAAAGCATTTATGGTATACATGAATGCTTTTTTAATTTCTTAAAATAAGTAGTAGATGAAAAGAAGTCTTATTTTTTTATTCCTTGCTCTTCTCATGGCATGCAAGGCTACCAAGCGTTCAGCAGGAGCAGAGGAGATAGATATTGCTAATTTTTCAAATGCAACCCTTATGGGGGAACATATGAACTTTCTTGCTTCTGACGCCTTAAAGGGACGGGATACGGGTTCAGAGGGGATCGATCTTGCCGCAACCTTTCTCATGGAAAAAATGCAGGAGAATGGAATATCCACGTATTACAAGACCTACCAGGATACTTTATCAAATTATGAATCTGTAGCCTTCAACATCGTTGGTGCTTTGGAAGGGACCGATCCCGGCTTGAAGAATGAAGTGATATTGGTGGGCGCCCACTACGACCACATTGGTTTGCTTAGCAATCAAAATGGAGATTCCATTGCCAATGGCGCAAATGACAATGCCAGTGGTACTGTTACGGTACTGGAATTAGCCCGTTATTTTGCCAAGGCCGGGACCAATAAACGGACCATGGTGTTCGCTTTCTTTAGTGCGGAGGAAAAAGGACTAAGGGGATCTGCCCACCTTGCCAAAAGAATGAAAGAAGAGGGCGTTGATCTATATGCGGTGTTGAACTTTGAAATGACAGGTGTACCCATGACAGATAAGGAATACCTTGTGTATGTTACGGGTTTCAATTCCTCTAATATTGCAGCAGTGAGTAACGCCTATGCCGAAGAAAATATAGTAGGCTTTTTGCCGACAGCAGAAAGTTATAATTTATTTAAACGCTCGGATAATTATCCATTTTATGAGGTCTTTAAGATCCCCGCACATACCTTTTCAACCTTCGATTTTACCAATTTTGACCATTATCACAAGGTTGGGGACGAAGCAAATAGTATGGATTTTTCACATATGGCCCAGGTGGTTAATAAAATGATTCCGGTGGTACAAGGCATCACAAATTCGGGCACAAAAGAAATCATACTGAAGTAATGGCAAATGTTATCATCACAGGATGTAGTAGAGGAATCGGCTTTGAGTTAGCAGGTTTATTTGCAGTGGCAGGGCACCAGGTATTAGCCCTATCAAGGAATGAAAAACCGATCCGCGATTTGAATCATAAGAATATTCACAGTTTCTCTTTCGATATTACAGATGATACATCTCTTGAAAAGGTGACGGACTTTATTAAGGCCCATTGGACAACGGTGGATGTTTTGATCCATAATGCCGGTATGCTCGTCAATAAGCCATTCGTAGAGACTACTTCCGACATGTTCGAAAGTGTATATCGCGTAAATGTCTTTGGGGTTGCAGCACTGAGTAGGACGGTTCTTCCCTTTATGTCTGCAAAAGGGCATGTGGTTACTATTAGTTCCATGGGAGGTGTTCAGGGTAGTGCTAAATTTCCAGGGTTAGCTGCCTACAGCTCAAGTAAAGGGGCTGTAATTACCTTAACAGAGGTACTGGCAGAAGAATTTAAAGAAACGGGCCCTTCATTCAATGTACTGGCGCTTGGAGCGGTACAAACGGAAATGTTGGAAGAAGCTTTTCCAGGATACAAAGCTCCGGTAACTGCCAGCCAAATGGCTGCTTACATAATGGATTTTGCCCTAAGAGGGCAACAACTGTATAACGGCAAGCTACTGCAAGTGTCCATGTCTACTCCTTAGATCATTATATTCTTTGGAACTTTTGTTGACAAGGTTCAATACAGAAGAAAGTGACAATTAGATAGTTATTGCGCACTTCCAACCTTATTTGGGCATTAAATTCGCTTTCACAAACAATTTCATACCCAGCATCCATCTCAAGATAGTCCCCTTCTGTCTCCGCAGCTGCCGTGGTAGAGAAATCGCAAATGTTGCCATTAGACGAATAGGTTCCATCTGCTTTAAATACTATGGTCTTCTGACTGTTCACAGATACAAAGTCGCCACTGCCGTCACCCGGATCGGCGTACATCGCTATTAATTTCCATGTACCCACGATAGCATTGTCAGGGTTGGTGTTATCCTTTTTACAGGAGAGCAGCAATGGGATAATTAATAAGAATGAGATAGATCTCGCCATCGTAACTATGTGTTTACATAAAGATACCTAATCCTGCAGAGTGTTGTTTTTATTTGATCAATTTCAAGTATCCGTAATTGGTAGAAACCTTATTTTTGTTTTATGGATCGCATTTTGCAGAAATATCTGCCAGAAAGGGCAATAGCGCCTTGTCTTGAACTTATTAAGAAAAACAAGGTACACTTAAAAGTGGTTAACGAAAGAGTAACCCGCCATGGTGATTACAGATTAATGCCGGGTGGGACACATCAAATTACCGTGAATGCTAATCTTAATCCCTATAGATTTCTTATAACGCTTATTCACGAAATAGCACATCTGGTAGCTTTTGAAACATATGGCAGGCGTATAAAACCCCATGGTAAAGAATGGAAAGGTACCTTTCAATATCTTATGCTCCCTTTTCTTAGGCCGGAGATATTCCCATCTACACTTTTACCCTTGCTGGCGAAACATTTCCGCAATCCAAAGGCTAGTAGTAGTACGGATGCAAAATTGTCTATAGCTTTGAAGAATTATGATCCTCCCACAGATCATACATTTGTATACGAGTTGCCTTTTGGCAGCATTTTCAGATTATATAATGGCCGAACATTTAAAAAGGGCCATCGGAAAGTAAAACGATATGAATGTATAGAGGTAAGAACAGGTAGATTGTATTTATTTCAGCCTAATGCTGAGGTAGAACTTCTTAAAGAATTATAACATGAAAAATAAGAATTATTATGCAGTGTTAATGGCCGGGGGTGTAGGTTCAAGGTTTTGGCCGGTTAGTACCACTAAGTATCCTAAACAGTTTCATGATATGTTAGGTACAGGAGACACACTGATCCAAAAGACTTTTAAGCGCCTAAATACATTTGTGCCAACACAAAACATTCTGATCCTGACCAATGAACGGTACAATGATCTGGTCCTGGAACAATTACCGATGATTCAACAAAAGCAAGTTGTGCTAGAACCCGCCATGAGGAATACTGCGCCGTGTATTCTTTATGCAGCTCTAAAGATTCAGAAGATGAATCCGGATGCTGTGATGATCGTAGCACCAAGTGATCATTGGATTGAGGATGAAGCTGCCTTTGCAAAAGATGTTACTCAGTGCTTTCAAAAATGTGAAGCAGAAGAGGTACTTTGTACTCTGGGGATACAACCTTCCTTTCCAAATACCGGGTTTGGTTATATAGAATTTAATAAAGAACATAAAGATTCTTTAAAGGAAGTAATACAGTTTAGAGAGAAGCCAGATTATGAAACGGCAAAGTCTTTTTTGGAACAAGGTAATTTTCTTTGGAACGCAGGAATTTTTATGTGGAGCGTACAAACTATCATTAAGGCCTTTAAAGAGCATCAACCAGATCAATATGCATTATTTAGTGCCGGTATTTCTTCGTTCAATACTAAGAATGAAAGAAGTTTTATTCAGGAGAATTATGCCAGGGCAGCAAACATATCAATAGATTATGCTATCCTGGAAAGATCCAAGGCGATATATGTATTACCTGCGAGTTTTGATTGGAACGATCTGGGCACCTGGGGATCCCTTTACGATAAATTGGATAAGAATGAACACCAAAATGCTGTGGTTAATGGGAAATTACTAGACATGGGATCCAGCGGAAATATGGTGCGTTTACCTAAGGGTAAGGTAGCGGTCATAGATGGCCTTGAGGATTACATCATAGTAGATAAAGAAGATGTCTTACTCATTGTTCCAAAGGCAAAAGAACAGCATATCAAAGAGATCGTAGCAAAAACGAAGGCCACGTTTGGCGAACAATACGGATAATAAGTATCAACTATGAACAACGAGACTGAGCAAAGGAATAAGGACGACATAAAGAGTGCGGAAGAAGTAAAAAAGGAGTTCAGGGGATTATTGGGTTCTACCAAAATATTTCTGACGGAGTTATTAGACATCCGTAAAAATACTGACCGGGCGGCAACCAAAGAAGCCATCATTGCCGATATTCCATTCAAAGGACATACCGCATGGATTCTTGTGTGCTCAATATTTATTGCATCTATAGGACTTAACGCGGATTCTACGGCAGTGGTGATAGGAGCCATGCTTATTAGCCCATTAATGGGTCCAATCCTGGGTATTGGTATGTCAATAGCAGTCAATGACCTTGATACCCTTAGAAGATCGCTGCGAAGTTTTGCGGTGATGGTGGTCCTAAGTGTTCTGACAGCCTATTTGTTTTTTGAGCTTTTTCCACTGCGAGACCAATCTTCCGAACTTCTTGCCCGTACAAAACCAGATATAAGGGATGTCCTTATTGCTTTTTTTGGGGGACTGGCCTTGGTAATTGCCAGAGCCAAGAAAGGGACCATAGCAAGCGTTATTTTTGGGGTGGCAATTGCTACGGCTTTAATGCCACCATTGTGTACTGTAGGTTTTGGATTGGCAATCGGGAATTACGATTTTGCGATGGGGGCAATGTACTTGTTCATTATAAACACCATTTTTATTGGACTTGCCACCTTCTTAGTTCTTAAACTGTTGCGATTTCCAATGGTAAAGTATGTGGATTCTGCCAGGCGACAAATGACAGCCAGATTAGCTTCTCTCATAGCTTTATTGGTGATGGTGCCAGCCGGGGTTACTTTTTACAATGTGTTTCAGGAATCACGTTTTATGAATCAGGCCAACCAGCTGATCCGTGAGACAATTGGGATTTATCAGTTTAAGGACAGGGGTAGGTTTATGGAGAACCTAACTGAAATTAGTTACAAAAGGGATGGGCTTTCTACTATAGAATTGGTGACTATGGGTGATGAAGCTATACCGGAGAATGTGATTGTTACATGGCAAAATCAATTGGGCCAATACTCAAAGCTAGAGAATACCGAACTAAAGATCCTGCAAGGCGGGCAAGATGATTCTGAACAGAAGTTCAATTATGTGAATGAATTATACGAGGCCAAAAAAGCAGAACTGCTCGATAAAGATCAGCGCATTCAATTACTGGAAGAGGAATTGGCAAGTCTGAGTAGTTTTACAAAAAAACAAATCCCGTTCTCGGATATCAGTGCAGAAGCTAAAACCAACTATGAAAACCTTTCCTCTTTGGCTTTCTCTTATCTGATCACCACAGATTTTAAATCTCAGGACACCATCCCGGTTTTTGAAGTAAAATGGAAGGATTCATCTAATTCGCAACAGATTGAACTCGAAGCTAAAAAGTTGAATGACTGGCTTAAGATCAGATTAAAAGATGATAAAATAAAGGTGAAGGCGTGGAAGGATTAATTTCGTTCTTCGATATACATCTGACGCACTTTTTTGAATAGCTCTGAGGAATAGACAAAATTAGTTACAGCAGCATTCTCTGTTTTAAAGATCTCCTTGTTTGATCCTTCCCATTCCTTATGGCCATCTTTTAGAAAGACTATCTTTTCACCGATCTCCATGACAGAATTCATATCATGACTATTAATAACAGTTGTGATGTCGTATTCCTGCGTAATTTCCTGGATAAGATTATCTATGACGATAGCGGTTTTGGGATCGAGACCAGAATTTGGTTCATCGCAAAACAGGTACTTAGGATTCATAACAATCGCTCTGGCGATAGCGACTCTTTTTTTCATACCACCAGAGATCTCAGCGGGATAGCGGTTGTTGGCATCAGAAAGATTTACGCGTTGCAGCACAAAATTAACCCTGTCCAGCATTTCTGACCTGGACTGATTGGTAAACATTTCCAATGGGAACATCACATTGCCCTCAACGGTCATCGAATCAAACAGGGCACTGCCCTGGAATACCATACCCATTTCCTGTCTTAGGTCTCTTCGTTCCGCAGGGGTAAGTTCTGAATAGATACGACCATCATAGCTAATAGTGCCCTCATCTGGTGTAAACAACCCTAACAGACATTTGATAAAAACAGTTTTCCCGGAGCCACTTTGCCCTATGATCAGATTGGTTTTACCCTTATCAAATACGGTGCTGATCCCCTTTAAGACGTGGTTTTCACCAAACGATTTATGTATGTTGTTTACTTCAATCATTAGCCTAATAAAAGTTGTGTAAGGATGTAATTCAATATGATGATCACCACACTGGTCCAAACAAAGGCGGTGGTACTTGCTTTACCTACTTCCAGGGCTCCACCCTTCATATAATAACCGTGATAAGAAGGAACAGTGGCAATAACAAACGCAAATACTACCGATTTGATGAAAGAATAGGTGACATGAAACGGTATAAAATCTAATTGAAGCCCTTCAACGAAGTCAGCACTAGAACTAAAGCCACCAAATACACCCGCGATCCAACCGCCAAATATCCCAACATACATGGCAATAGCAACGGCAAAGGGATACAGAAACATGGCTATGATCTTTGGGAATACCAGGTAATTTAAGGAATTGACACCCATTACCTCCAGGGCATCAATTTGCTCAGTAACCCTCATGGTTCCAATGCTTGACGTAATATAAGAGCCTACTTTACCTGCCATGATAATAGAGGTAAAAGTGGGGGCAAATTCCAGAATCACAGATTGGCGTGTGGCAAACCCGATCAGATTTCGTGGAATCAGGGGATTACTGATATTAAGGGCGGTTTGTATAGCGACTACCCCTCCAATGAAGAATGATATGAAAATGATGATCCCCATAGAGCCATAGATCAATTCATCAATCTCTTTAAGGATGAGGGCTTTCATTATTGGCCACTTGGTAGGTTTTTTGAAAACCTCACGAACCATTATGGAATAGCTGCCAATAGAGGATACGTAATTCATGGGTGATGGAATGGTTCTTGCCGTAAAAATAATAATATTAACGGTCTTATAACCCTCAATTAAAATTTATAGGGATTATTTAATTATTTTTGGTAGATAAGCTTTTAAAATGAAAAAATTACTCTTTTTACTATTATTGTCTGGTTTCTGTTTTGGTTTTATGCCTGTAACTTCGGCGCAAAACACTTCAAATGAATCACTTAGAAGCAATCCAAAACTGGTGGTTGGAATTGTAGTTGATCAAATGCGCTATGATTATTTAACCCGATTCTGGAATCATTATGGCGAGGGAGGTTTTAAACGATTGGTTAATGGTGGTTTCAACTGTAAGAACAACCACTTTAATTATACACCAACCTCCACCGGGCCTGGACATGCATCCATCTACACAGGAACTACACCATCCACACATGGTGTTATAGGTAACAACTGGTACGATAAGGTCACCAATAAAATTGTGTATTGCGCAGGGGATAACCGATATAATTCAATAGGGACGGATCTTGATGCAGGGAAGATGTCTCCCCATTGGATGACAGTTTCTACCATTACAGATGAATTGCGACTGGCAACGCAGAAAAGAGGCAAGGTAATTGCCATTGCTCTGAAAGATCGTGGTGCTGTCTTGCCAGGCGGCCATATGGCCAATGCAGCCTATTGGTTTAATGGTGGAATGGAAGGTCATTGGATCAGCAGCTCATATTATATGGAGGAGCTTCCTAAATGGGTCCGTAATTTCAACAAAGCCAATCCTGGAGAGAAATACAAAAAAACATGGAATACCCTTAAGGATATAAAGAGCTATGTAGAAAGCGGTACAGACGATAATCTGTATGAGGGTCTTTTTGGCGGAGAAGTTTCACCCGTTTTCCCTCATGATCTACCCGCCATTTGGGATAATAACAGTCAGTTCGATATTTTAAAAGGAACGCCATACGGGAATAGTCTTACAGCCGATTTTGCCCTGGAAGCCTTGGATGGAGAAGCACTTGGCGAGGATAATGTTACAGATTTTCTTGCTGTGAGTTTTAGTAGTACGGATTATGTGGGTCACCAATTTGGCGTTAATTCCAAAGAAATTCAGGATACGTATATTCGGTTAGACCTGGACCTGGAACGATTACTCAAAGCGCTGGATAAGAAAGTAGGTACCGGGGAGTATGTTGTTTTTCTTACTGCAGATCATGGGGCCGTAGACGTCCCCGGGTATTTGAAAGATCAAAAAATACCGGCAGGATACATGGATTCTCAGGGAATGAGTTCCAAGTTTAAAGAATTCATGTCCTTTACCTATGGTGATGCCAATCTTATCAGAAATTATAGTAATGCATCTTTCTTTTTAGACCACGACGTTATCCGAAACCTCGATCTTAAAGTAGAGGAGGTTCAGCATGCCATTGCACAAGAGTTGTTGAGCTATGATGGTATTAGCAGGGTATTTACCGGACATCAAATGGTTCAGAATGAATACACCAAAGGTATTCCCTCTATCATGCAGAATGGCTATAACCAAAAACGCTCCGGAGATGTATTGCTGGTATTAGATCCCTCCGTGGTGTATTATCCGGAAACAGGGTCAACTCATGGATCTCCCTATACATATGACACACATGTACCTCTGATTTTTTACGGAAAGGGCATATCAAAAGGAAGTATGGTTGGTCGCACAGAAATTATAGATATAGCACCTACAATTGCCTCTTTATTGGGAATTGCATTTCCCAGTGGAACTACTGGAAATCCGATTGAAGAGATATTAGAATAGCTTCTTTAAAATTCTATTCCAGCGTAGGTTTCGAATATAGTGACCTTCCTTTTGAGTAACAACAAAAGGAATCTCTTCTCGTTTTGCTTCCCAATATCCTAAAAGATTGTCTTGTATTATTTTGAGCTTTCTATTCTTCCATGCCATTTTTAAGGAGGCTATCAGTGAGATGATAAGACCATAGCGCATTAGATACATGGCTTTTCCCTGAGAACGTCTGGCTTTGCTGTTATAGGCTGCACCAATAGGTCTTTGATGTTTTACGTTAAGGGTGGCATCTGTATAGGGTTTAAAACCATAGTATTGGGCTAGTAATTCATCTACCGTATCCCATCCCATGGCAGTACGGAGGCCGCCCATGGCCTTAAAGCATGCTTTAGAATACGATTTGAAAGCACCCCTAACATGATCATTATCCATTGGGTGATTTAAAGCCCATTCGCCGTCACTATTTTTTTCATAGGCAAATCCACCTGCGATCCCAATATTTGTGGAGGATTTGAAAATAGCGGCTATCTTTTTAAAATAATGTGAAGGGAGTACAACATCTGCATCTAATTTGACAATAAAATCATAGTCATCATCCAGGAGCGAAAGTCCTTTGTTAAAAGCGGCTATTACCTTACTCCCAGGCAAGTGTTCATCGGAAGACAGGCTGTGGATCCCTTTTATAAAAGGATGAAGGGAGGCATATTCATCAATGATCTTAGCTGTATCATCGGTTGAATGGTCATTAACCACAACTACCTTTTTAGGAGGGAGGCTTTGAGTAATAACACTGTCAAGGGCCTGGCTAAGGAATATTTCTTCATTATGGGCAGGCATGATGATATAATACTTCATTGCCGTAAGTGATTGCATTGCGGGTTGTAGTGCTTCATTTTTATGCAGTTCTAATTCGTTCCGCATACACAATATAGTACCGAGGGGTGAATAAGCGTAGTATGGGTCTTACTCCGATCTTATTTACAGGATGTGCCCATGTAGCATGGTCAACGATCTTCCAACCTGCCTTCTCAAGGAGCCAATTGAATTGCCAAACTTCAAATTCATGATAATGCCTGTCCCATTCGTCTGTTTTACTTCGGTAAGCTTTTGAGAACCAAAGTCTAAGAGGTACGCTGGCTACTAATTTTTCTGCCTTCATTTGGGAAAGTACATTAAAGGGAGCCAGAAGATGTTCGAATATTTCAAAAGCGGTGACCACTACTGCGTCTGAAGTTATAACTTCCTCAATGTTGACATCAAGATCCTCGCCCTGGGTATTCGCAACGGTATATCCATGATCGCGCATAATCTGGGTAAATGGGTTCTCAACTCCAAGATCCAGAATTGGCTGTGAGGTATCTATGTGTTTCCGTAAAAAAGACAGGGTATTCTTATATCGTTTTTTGGGAAAATGCGTTTCGTACATCCATCAATATCTATAAACAATGGCGTTGATGTTCATTCCAGCGCCTACACTGGCAAATATAACTACATCCCCTTTTGCAAGCTCCTGATTTTCTATTTTTCCCTTTCTTACCATATCATATAGGGTGGGGACGGTGGCTACAGAACTATTCCCCAGTTCGTGGATATTCATCGGCATAACGCCTTCAGGCATCTGTTTATCATACAATTGATAGAATCTTTTTATGATAGCCTCATCCATTTTTTCGTTGGCCTGATGGATAAAGATCTTCTTTACCTCATCAATAGTCACTCCACTTTGGTCCAGACATTCTTTCATGGCCCCCGGAACATAACTGATCGCAAATTCGTAGATTTTTCTGCCGTACATTTTAATATACCTTAGATCGTCCGGAATCTCTTGATGATAGGAAGATCCATGGAATAAATAATATGCCTCTTCGTTGGCGTAGGTAGCAGAATTATGGGCAATGATCTTACCGGCTCCCTCTTTGTCCTCTACGATACAGGCCCCGGCACCGTCTGAATAGATCATAGAATCCCTGTCATGGGGATCTACGACCCTAGAGAGAGTCTCTGCTCCAATCACCAGGCATTTTTTTGCGATGCCACTTTTAATAAAGGCATACGCCTGTATCACTCCTTCAACCCAGCCGGGACACCCAAAGAGGATATCATAGGCAACGCATTTGGGGTTTTTGATTTGAAGGTGGTTCTTTACTCTGGTTGCCAGACTGGGCAGTGTATTTCCTTGAGACATCCCATAGGAAATATCTCCAAAATTGTGTGCAAAAATTATATAGTCCAGATCTTCAGCATTAATATTGGCATCTTCAATAGCATTTTGAGCGGCCATAAATGCCATGTCTGAAGTGTTAAATTCTTTTTTGGCGTATCGTCTTTCACGTATGCCCGTTATCGCCTTGAATTTTTCAATGATCACTGTATTCGAATGGGGAATGTCCGAGCCATCGCTATTTAAGAAATGATTATCCTCAAATGCCTTGTTTGGGACCAGGACCTGAGGAATGTAAGATCCGGTACCGGTAATTGCCACGCTCATATTCTACTAGTTAATTTATCGAAGAAATGTAAAGAAAGACTACTTTAAAAAGAAATGATTATCCTTTGAAATACGATGTTCAATAGTTAATAGATAGCATTGAAATGAATACTACACAACGGTTGAGATCATAATTAATTGATAAAGAGTAAATTACTCAGCATCTGCATACGCTTCAATGGGAGTACAGGTGCAAATTAGATTACGATCGCCATACGCCTCATCTACACGCCTAATACTAGGCCAAAACTTATTTTCTGAGACATAGGGAAGTGGAAATGCTGCCTTTTCTCTTGAATATCCAAACAACCAGGAATCACTAGTAACCATTTGTAAGGTGTGTGGCGAATTTTTCAATACATTATTGTCATCGTCTGCACTGGCCTCATCAATTTCATGTCGTATGGATATCATGGCATCACAGAATCGATCTAATTCTGCCAGACCCTCACTTTCTGTAGGTTCTATCATCATAGTCCCTGCAACAGGGAACGATACTGTAGGCGCATGAAAACCATAGTCCATAAGTCGCTTTGCGATATCTGTTACTTCAATATTATTCTTTTTAAAAGGTCTGCAATCAATGATCATTTCATGAGCCGCTCTGCCTTTTTCACCTGTATACAATACGTCATATTTACCCTCTAAACGTTGCTTGATATAATTGGCATTAAGGATGGCAATTTCAGTCGATTTTCTCAATCCATGAGCCCCTAACATCTTTATGTATCCATAAGAGATGAGGCAGGCAAGGGCACTTCCCCAGGGCGCTGCACTAATTGCTGTAATGGCCTTATCGCCTCCGGTTTTTACAATAGGATTACCCGGCAGGAAAGGCGCTAATTGCTTTGCCACACAGATAGGACCTACGCCCGGTCCCCCACCTCCGTGAGGTATGGCAAAGGTTTTGTGTAAATTGAGGTGACAAACGTCTGCACCAATAATAGCCGGATTAGTAAGGCCAACCTGTGCATTCATATTGGCGCCATCCATGTAAACCTGTCCCCCATGATCGTGGATCAATTGGGTGATCTTGCGTATAGAAGACTCAAAAACACCATGAGTGGAAGGGTAGGTCACCATTAATGCAGCCAGATTTTCTGAGTGAAGAACAACCTTTTCTTCAAGATCTGTTACGTCTATATTTCCCTTTTCATCTGTTTTGGTAACTACTACCTTCATCCCGGCCATTACGGCAGATGCCGGATTTGTTCCATGTGCAGATGCCGGAATGATACAAATATTTCTATGGGTATCTCCTCTGGATTCATGGTAGGCTCTGATGGTCATTAAGCCGGCGTATTCTCCTTGTGCACCAGAATTGGGTTGTAAAGAGGTGGCTTCAAATCCTGTTATAATACTTAGTTCATTAGCCAGAACTTCCAGGATCTCTTGATATCCTTTTGCCTGGTTGAGGGGAACAAAGGGATGAATATTGCCCCATTCCGGCATACTTAAGGGCAACATTTCTGTAGCTGCATTAAGTTTCATCGTACATGAACCAAGGGATATCATGGAATGATTCAATGCCAGGTCTTTGCGCTCTAATTTTTTTAGGTACCGCATCAGTTGCGTTTCGGAATGATACGAATTGAAAACCTCATGTGTTAAATAATCCGACTTCCTCTGAAGCGTTTCAGGAAGTATAGTTTGCCTTTTTTGTTCATGAAGGTTAGAGACCTCTTTTCCTAAAGCTTTTGCAAAAATTTCCAGAATTTCGGACAGCTGATCTTGGCTGGTAGCTTCATTTAGGGAAATAGCAATGGTCTCACTATCTACATAAAGGAAGTTTACCTTGTATTTTTCGGCAACCGGCTTAATTTTAGTGGAGTTGGCCTTAACAACCAGCGTATCAAAGTAAGCGGAATTGGTCTGATAGATCCCCATTTTTTCTAATCCATCAACTAAGGCCAGGGTCTTGTTGTGTACATTTTCTGCAATAGAGCGGATTCCATGAGGGCCGTGATAAACAGCGTAGGCACCTGCCATAACTGCTAAAAGTACCTGCGCCGTGCAAATGTTAGAAGTAGCCTTGTCTCTTTTTATATGTTGCTCTCTTGTCTGCAGGGCCATTCGGAGTGCTGTAGCACCATCCGTGTCCTTGGTAACACCTATGATACGACCCGGAATGTTTCGTTTATATTCTTCTCTGGTGGCAAAAAAAGCTGCATGCGGTCCGCCATACCCTAAGGGGATGCCAAAGCGCTGTGTAGTTCCCACAACCACATCTGCTCCAAATTCACCCGGAGGAACCAGCAGGGCCAAACTTAGAATATCAGCAGCCACTGCTACCTTCATATCATGTTCTTTCGCTTTTGAAACAAAGCCAGCGTAATCATTTACCTGCCCGTATTTTCCGGGATATTGAAGTAGTGCTCCAAAAAAGGAGTCGTTAAAGTCAAGATCCTGATGATCACCAATCACCAATTCTATCCCTAATGGAGTGGCTCTGGTTCTCAAAAGGGAAATAGTTTGTGGCAATACTTCTTCAGAGATGAAGAATTTTACCACTTCTTGTTTTTTCTGATCCCTGCTTCTGATATCGAAGAGCATGGTCATAGCCTCTGCAGCCGCCGTACTTTCATCCAGTAGTGATGCATTTGCCAATTCCATACCTGTAAGGTCACAGATCATTGTTTGGAAATTCAATAAAGCCTCAAGTCGGCCCTGAGCAATTTCTGCCTGATAGGGGGTATAAGCCGTATACCATCCCGGATTTTCCAAGATATTCCGCTTTATGACAGATGGGGTGATGCTTTCATGATATCCCAGCCCTATATAGGATTTAAATACTTCATTCTTTCTGGACAAAGCATGGATGTGATTCAGAAATTCATGCTCACTCATTGGGGCGTTTAGTGGCAGTTCTTCCTGTAGGCGAATATCCTTGGGAATGGTCTGATACATTAGTTCGTCCAAACTATCTACACCGATTGTTTGTAACATAGTAGGCAGGTCTTCGTCCCTAATACCAATATGACGCAATGCAAAAGAATTTGTATTCATAAATCCGGATGTTTTAGTAAAGTCTAAATAAGAGCACAAAATTAGGTATAAATTCCTTTAAAATATGCACTTTCAAGGGTATAGGACCTAAAGTTTTTAACGAAAAATAGCGGATATTAACAGTTTGTCTACTTTTGTTTAATGCAATGGCTGGGGCATTTATTCCGTTTTTATGTTAAGGCTAGTATTCACGTGGCTTTTGCCGTAATTGCCTTCGTTTATTTAACCGTTCAATTCTTAAACATTTCGCTGGAAAAAAACCTTCTGTATTTTATTTTTTTTGGAACTATACCTGCCTATAACATCATCAAATTTGGCATAGATGGGAAGAAATATCTCTTACGCAGGCAAACTACACACAGAAGTATACAATTGGTTAGTGTAATTGCCCTATTGATATCGCTTTTTTTTGGGTCCTTTATAAGCGCAACAACCTGGTTAGGTGTCCTTGTTCTTGGGCTTCTTGTGGCATTTTATGCCCTGCCGGTTTTTCCACGAAAAAGAAATCTTCGAAACCTGGGCATTCTGAAGATCATCATTGTTAGTATTGTATGGTCTGGAACCACTGTATTGTTGCCGGTATTCGAAGCACAAATAGAACTATCATGGGATGTTTGGATAGAATTTCTTCAACGGTTTCTCATCATTTTGGTGCTGATGATCCCTTTTGAGATACGGGACCTTCTTTATGATCCTGAGGAATTACAGACAGTAGCTCAACGATTGGGTGCCAGGAAAACCCGAATTGTAGGTGTCTTTTTGTGTTCCCTATGTTTTTTTATGACCTTTTTAAAGGTTGATCTGTCAGTCCTTGAGATCTTCAACAAAACATTAATACTGCTTTCTTTAGGAGCACTTATGATCTTTATGCCCAAAGAACAACCCAGGTATTTTAGTTCTTTCTGGGTAGAGGCGCTCCCTATTTTATGGGTACTAATTTTATGGGGAAGTGTGAATTTTTTTTAGAGTAACTTCTCAATTGTTTGCTTTAATACTTCTTTTTCCGAGTCGCTCATTACACGTATGTTGGCCTTTCCCATTAAGGAAGTGAGTTGTTTGTTCTTTTTGGAAAAAACAGAACAGGTTCGGCAAAACAGCAGATGTAATTTTAACCTTAGTTTTTCCCATAAACCAGCCTCTTTGTATTGAGTTTTACTGCAAATCACGGAGGCTTCATCACATGAAATCATAGTGTAAACCAATTTTGGTTAAGGCAACCCATAAGGGCTGTGCGGGCTCTATGGATCATTACCCATAGGTTAGACGGATTTATGTTGAGTTCTTTACAAATATCTTCAGTTGAAAGTCCGCGAACGGTCTTCATGGTAAATACTTTCCGCTGATTCAGTGGTAATTGGTCTATGCACATCTGTATAGCGAGGCCTAATTCTTCATTTTCCAGGGCATCATTTTCCACAATACTGCCCGGATCCGCTACTTGTTCCTCCAGCCAGTTACCATCCGAATCTGAATTGGGATTGTACTGTATTCTAACTTCTGCCTTTCCCTTTTTAGAGTTTATCTTTCGGTAATGATCAATGATCTTCCTCTTTAAGATAGCAATAAGCCATGTCCGTTCAGTAGCCTGACCTTTGAAATTCTTAGCTGATTTTAATCCTGCGATAAAAGTATCCTGTATAAGGTCCTTAGCTATTTCTTCATCGCTGACCCTCACTATAGCGTAGTTGAAGAGGTAGTCTGCATGGGCTTCTACCCAGGTATTAGGTTGTAATGTATTGTTAGACTTAGCCATTTTTATACATCTCAAAAGTAAGCGATTTTTTAATGAAATTAGATACCTTTGACATACAACTCAAAGCGATGAAAAAATTCTTTATTACTCTCTTTTTAGCCATACTTGCAGTAGGGTGTGGTAACACCAATACATTACCTATCACTGAATTTTCCCAGGAAGATCTGGAGGACTATACGTTGCTGGATGTAAGAACCCCTGAGGAATTTGCCGAAGGACACCTCGAAAATGCAGTAAACATTAATTGGTATGATACCGATTTTGTTGATCAGCTGAAAGTGGTTCCCAAAGAACATACACTCTATGTGTACTGTAAAAAAGGAGGAAGGAGTGCCAAGGCATCCGCTCTGTTAGATTCTTTGGGGTATAAAGCCATTGATCTCACCGGTGGGTATGACGCTTACAAATCTGAGTAAAAGGGGGGGTTATGCACCCGTTTTTTTGAGTAATCCGGCTCGTTCCAGTAAGGCGTCGAGTTTGGGTTCACTCCCTCTGAATTTCTTGTATAGTTTCATTGGTTTTTCTGTACCTCCCTTACTCAAGATATAGTCCTTGAATTTTTGTGCCACTTCCTTATTGAATATCCCTTGTTCCTTAAAGTAAGCAAAGGCGTCTGCATCTAGTACTTCAGCCCATTTGTAGCTGTAGTATCCTGCTGAATATCCCCCTTGAAAAATATGTGCAAAGGCAGTACTCATACAGGTTTCAGGAGTATCGGGGTACAATAGCGTGTTCCTGAACGCATGAAGTTCATGCTCTTTAACATTCGTTATAGTCGAAGGGTCCTTTGCATGCCAGGCCATATCCAGAAATCCAAAACGCAATTGTCTGAGGGTTGCCATCCCTTCCTGGAAATTTGCTGATTCCTTAATCTTGGTGATCATATCCATAGGAAGCAATTCCCCCGTCTCATAATGGTGTGCAAATAATTCTAATGCCTCTTTCTCAAAACACCAGTTTTCCATGATTTGGCTTGGTAATTCCACAAAATCCCAGTAGACAGATGTACCCGAAAGACTGGGATATGAAGTGTTTGCCAACATACCGTGTAATGCATGGCCAAATTCATGAAAAAGGGTAGTGACCTCGTTAAAGGTTAAAAGAGATGGTTTGCTCTGGGTTGGTTTGGTAAAATTACAGACAATAGATATGTGAGGGCGTTCATTAACCCCGTTTTTCCGATACTGAGGTTTGTATGAAGTCATCCAGGCACCACCTCTTTTACCGGGCCTGGGATGAAAATCGGCATACAGTAAAGCTATTTCTCCCCCTTGTTCATCAGTGACCAAATAGGTTTTTACATCCTTGTGATAGGTTTCTACATCATAAACTTCTTTAAATGATATTCCGAATAGAGCATGGGATATACTGAATACACCGTCAATTACCTTTTCTAATTTGAAATAAGGTTTTAATTTCTCATCATCCAGATCAAATCGCTTTTGTTTTAATTTCTCGCCGTAATAGCTGGCATCCCATTTATAAAGATCACTGACCCCCTCTTCTTGCCTCGCAAAATCCTTTAGTTCCTCAAATTCCTTTTCAGCTGCTGGTTTGGCCTTTTCCAACAGTTCTTCAAGGAACGATTGAACTTTTTCGGGAGTTTCCGCCATCCTTTCCTCAAGCACAAAATGAGCATGCGAATTGTAACCCAATAAGGTTGCACGTTCATGACGTAAGTTCACGATCTTCAAAACAATTTTCTGATTATCTAGTTTGTCCTTGTGAAATCCCTTGCTCCCAAAAGCGATTGCTAATTTTTTACGAAGATCTCTGTTGGTGGCGTAGGTCATAAAAGGGATATAGCTGGGATAGTCCAGGGTGATCAGCCATCCTTCCTTGCCTTTGGAAACTGCCAGTTGGGAAGCTGCTTCCCTGGCTCCTTCTGGCAAACCATCTACTTGTTCTTCCTGGGTAAGGTGCAATTCATAAGCATTGGTCTCTGCAAGGATATGTTCACCGAAAGTTAACTTCAGTTGTGCCAGTTCTTTGTCAATAGCTCGCAACCTCTGTTTCTTTTCCTCTGGAAGATGCGCCCCGTTCCTGCTGAAATGCTTGTATTTTTTATCCAGTAGCATATGCTGTTCCCCGGATAAGGATAACGTTTCCTTACTATGGTATAAGGTCTCTACTCTTTTAAAAAGGGGCGTATTAAGTGCTATGTCATTACTGAACTCTGTGAGCATCGGAGAAATTTCCTGTGCCAATTGCTGCAGTTCCTCGTTGGTTTCTGCAGAATTCAAATTAAAGAAAACACTGGATAACCTATCTAAATGAGCTCCAGAGAATTCCAGTGCTTCAATGGTGTTCTCAAAAGTAGGATCTTCTTTAGACGTGGTGATATGATCTATTTCTGCTCTAGCTTCTTTAAGTGCTTTCTCAAAGGCCGGTTTAAAATGAGCTGTTTCAATATGCTCGAAAGGTGCTTTGTCAAAAGGTGCCAGCAATAAATTCTTCATGTATTGGATGCAATTTTTATGGTTAGGATTGCGAAAATTACCCTAAAATTATCAGGGGCAGGAATTAGGGAATTTACGTCTGTGTTCTCTGTTGTATTATATAAGAATGTTACTTTTTTATTTTTTTGGCCCCTTGAATTACTTTTTCTTTAAGGCCTTCTTTATAAAAAATGACCTTATCTCGTACACAGGAATCTTGACTACCTATGATCTGCGCTGCTAATATACCTGCATTCTTGGCTCCATTTAGTGCTACGGTAGCAACCGGCACCCCGCCAGGCATTTGAAGAATAGACAAGACAGAATCCCAGCCGTCAATGGAATTACTGCTTTTTATAGGGACCCCAATGACGGGGAGAGGGGACAAGGAGGCCAGCATTCCAGGTAAATGGGCAGCTCCTCCTGCTCCGGCAATGATCACGGTATAGCCGTTTTGATGAGCAGATCGCCCAAATTCAAACAATTTTTCAGGGGTTCTATGTGCTGAAACGATATCGACCATTACCTCAATATCAAATCCCTTTAAGATATCAACGGCTTCCTGCATTACCGGAAGATCGCTTGTGCTTCCCATGACAACGGCTACTTTACTCATAATTCTTACGTACTTATTACTTTGATGGTTTCTTTTACTTCTTGCGCTATTTTTCTAGCTTCTGCCATGTCTTTATTGACTATAGTGACATGCCCCATTTTTCGAAAGGGTCTCGTTTTTGTTTTTCCGTAAATATGCGGAGTTACTCCTTTTAATTTTAATATTTCCTCAATGTGATTGTAGTGAACGTCACCCTCATATCCTTCGGCTCCCACCAAGTTCACCATTACTCCGGCTACCTTACTGTCAGTCATGCCAAGAGGAAGTCCTAAAATGCAGCGGAGGTGCTGCTCAAACTGGTTCGTATAGCTGGCCTCTATACTATAATGACCACTATTATGCGGCCTTGGGGCCACTTCATTTACCAAAACCTCATCATCTTCAGTTTGGAACATTTCAACAGCAAGAAGCCCTGTGTGCTTTAATTCCTCAGATATCTTCAGGGCAATATTCCTGGCTTTTTGGGCCACCTTATCATCTATTCTTGCAGGGCACAAAACATATTCCACCTGATTTGCCTCGGGGTGGAATTCCATTTCCACTACCGGATATGTTGCGATCTCCCCGCTTGTACTTCTGGCTACTATAACTGCCAATTCGGTTTTAAAGGGAATCAGATCTTCCGCCAGGCATTCTACATTGGGAAGGTCCTTTAGGTCTGAAACCTCCTTGATGATCTTAACACCCTGTCCATCATATCCGAACTGTGCGCTTTTCCAAACAAAAGGTAATTTTAACCCGCCGTGGGCAATACTTTCTTTGATCTCACTCGTATAAGCAAAACGAGAAAATGGTGCAGTAGGAATATTGTGATCTACATAGAATAATTTCTGGGTGATCTTGTTCTGAATAATCCTGAGTTCCTTTGGGGATGGAAAAACACGTATTCCTTCTTCCTCCAATTTTTCCAGAGCATCTGTATTCACATTTTCGATCTCTATGGTAAGTACATCCACAGATTTTCCAAAGTCATACACTGCTTTGAAATCCATTAGATCTCCCTGAATGAATTTATTACACGCTATTTTACAAGGGGCGTCATCAGAAGGGTCCATGACCGTGGTGGTAATATCCCATTTTCGTGTTTCATATAACAGCATTTTACCCAATTGACCACCTCCCAATATTCCTAAAGTAAAACGGGAAGAAAAATAATTCATAAAGGCTGTTTTTTAAAGTATGCTACAGGGTAGTCTTTTCACAAAAATACATCTAAATCTTATAAACCAAGGGAAGCGCCATCAAAAAGAGAACTCAATGTGTTATCTTTGCCCACCTAAACGATGACAGTACGTTGATAAAGATTCACAATACAAATTTTGAGTTGTTTTTGTCTGAGGCAAAAATTCTGGCTGCGGTAAAACGTATGGCAGAAGAAATTGCCGAAGATTACAAAGATGACGTGCCAATTTTTGTAGGGGTCCTCAACGGCGCTTTTAAGTTTGTTTCAGATTTCCTGAAATTTTATCCCCATCCTTGTGAAGTGTCTTTTGTGAAATTGAGTTCGTATAGTGGATTAACATCCACTGGAATTGTTGAAACACTATTAGAGGTTCCTGATACTATAGAAGGAAGGAATGTAATTATCCTGGAGGATATAATTGATACAGGAAGAACACTTCAGGAATTAGTACATATTTTTTCGAATACCAATGTCAGGAACTTTAAGATCGCTAGTCTGTTCTTCAAATCTGAGGTCTATAATGGTGAGTATACCATTGACTACGTTGGCCTGGAAATTCCGGATAAATTTATAGTAGGATATGGTCTGGATTATAAGGAACTAGGAAGGAATTTGCGCGATGTCTATCAAATTAACCAAACTCATATGATCAATCTTGTTTTATTTGGAAAACCTGGTGCCGGAAAAGGTACGCAGGCCGGATATCTGAAAGAAAAATACAATCTGAAACACATATCCACAGGTGATGTATTCCGCTTCAATATTAAGAATAATACCAAGCTGGGCCAATTGGCTAAATCATACATGGATAAAGGAGATCTGGTGCCAGATGAGGTAACCATAAGTATGTTAAAAGATGAGGTAGAGAAGAATTCTGAAGCGAGCGGATTTATTTTCGACGGGTTCCCCAGGACTGCGGCACAGGCTGAAGCGCTGGATAATTTCTTAGAGACCAAGGACATGAAAATTCATGCTACAATTGCCTTGGAGGCTGATGATGAAGTGCTTATTGAACGATTGCTGGAACGCGGTAAAAGCAGCGGTCGCCCAGATGACCAGGATGAAAATAAGATCAGAAATAGATTTGAAGAATACAATCTGAAAACGGCTCCTTTAAAAGAATACTACGATGCTCAGAACAAGTTTCACAGTGTGAACGGTATTGGAAGTATCGAAGATATCACTGAAAGATTGTCAAAAGTGATCAACACCCTTACCTAACAACAGTTCATAATTCCATATCCTTCCAAGAGCATTAATAAGGTAGCTGGCGAACGAATATTACGAACCAATGACAGAAGGCAATTTCGTAGATTATGTGAAGATATCGGTTGCTTCTGGCAATGGAGGGAAGGGCTCTGCCCACCTTCATCGTGAAAAGTACGTCCCCAAGGGAGGTCCCGATGGTGGAGATGGCGGCAGAGGAGGTCATATTATCTTAAGAGGAAATGAAAGTCTTTGGACACTGCTGAGTTTTAAATTCAAAAGGCATTTTAAGGCGGGTCATGGGGAACATGGAAGTAAGAACAGGAGTACCGGTGCCGATGGATCAGACATCTATCTGGATGTGCCGCTTGGGACCGTAGTAAAGGATTTAGAAACAGGGAAAGTGCTTTTTGAGATCACAGAACACGGGCAGGAGAAAATAGCACTTGAAGGAGGAAAAGGCGGCAGGGGGAACTGGCACTTTAAAACAGCAACGAATCAAACACCTCGTTATGCGCAACCGGGGATACCGGGAGCGGATCAAGACCTTACTTTGGAGCTCAAGGTACTTGCCGATGTGGGTCTGGTAGGGTTTCCAAATGCAGGAAAATCTACCTTACTTTCAGTCCTTACCTCTGCTAAACCAAAAATAGCAGACTATGCATTTACAACCTTAAAACCCAACCTTGGAATAGTAAAGTACCGGGATTTTAAAAGTTTTGTGATAGCAGACATACCCGGGATCATTGAAGGGGCAGCCGAAGGCAAAGGACTTGGTCACTATTTCCTGCGTCATATTGAGCGAAATTCAATTCTATTGTTCCTTATCCCTGCAGATAGTGCAGATGTTTCTCAGGAATATGAGATCTTGCTGAATGAACTTCGTAAATACAATCCGGAATTGTTAGATAAGAACAGGCTTGTAGCAATTTCAAAAGCAGATATGCTGGATGAGGAATTAATGGATGAAATGCGTATAGAAGTGAAAAAAGATCTCGGAGATGTTCCTTTCCTCTTTATTTCTTCTGTTTCTCAATACGGATTACAGGATCTCAAGGATAGATTGTGGTCCCTTTTAAACGATTAAAGTTCGTTTCCCTCCCTTAAAATCTCATTTTTCCGTATTTTAGAGTACATGGAGTAGTGCTGACTTTCCGATAATAAAAGAAGTAGTACGTAAAATCCGGGAGCTTTGATAATGAGAAATTGGCTTTTATTTTTATGTCTTCTATGTGTCTCCTGCAGTGGTTTGCGGGTAGACTATGATTATGATAAGAATGCCGATTTTTCAAATTATATGACCTATAATTATTATGCGGATATGCAAACAGGTCTGAGTGAGTTAGACACAAGACGATTATTAAGAGCGTTAGATTCTGTCTTGCAATTAAAAGGTATTCAATTTTCAGAAGAACCAGATTTTCTCATCAATGTAGAATCCAGGGAATTTCAACTGCCTCCAAATAACTCAGTAGGAATCGGAGTAGGGGGCGGTGGTAGAAATGTAGGTGGTGGCGTAACCGTTGGTTTGCCTATTGGATCTTCTAACAGGGAACGCGAGATCATTTTCGATTTTATCGATACGCAAAAAGATGCATTATTTTGGCAGGCAATATCCTCCAGTAATTACAGGGAGAATGCTTCTCCGGCTACAAGGGAGAAGATATTGATCGATCTCGTGACAAAGGTCATGCTGAAATATCCTCCGAAAAAATAAGAAGCTATATAGGCAGCACCAATAAAAATGGTTGAGATCCTATTAAATAGATCTCAATAAACCCCCGTCAATTGGAATATTAGTGCCGGTAATATATGAGGCATGCTCAGAAGCCAGAAATGCTACTAAATATCCGTATTCCGGTGGTGCCCCCAGCCTTTTAAGCGGCACCTGTTCCTTCATATGTTCTTTCACTTCTGAGATGGGTATGTTTTGTTGTTCTGCTTTTTTCTGGTTGAGCTCAGAAAGTCGTTCCGTATCAAAATATCCTGTTAAGATATTATTCACGGTAATATTAAAGGCTCCCACCTCAGTAGCAAGGCTTTTGGCCCATGCAACGACTGCCGCTCTAATAGTATTAGACAGCACCAGGTAGGAAAGCGGTTCCTTTACAGAAACAGAAGCTACGTTTATAACGCGTCCCCATTGTTTTGATTTCATGTGATCTAAGGCCAACTGAGTGGTAAACACTACGGATTTGAATAAGACATCAAAGGCCTCCTGATAATCTGTAATTTCTTTTTCCATGGGAGTTCCTGCCTTTGGTCCCTGGGTATTGTTTACAAGAATGTCTATTGTATGTGTAGTAAAATAGGCTTCAATGATCTTTTTGAAGGACTCCAAATTTGTGTAATCGATCACCAAAAACTGATGAACCTGATCAGCAGAATGTGTGGGCAGTTCGCTCACGATCTTTTCTAACTTCTCCTTACTGCGGGCCATGATGGTGACACTTGCGCCACTTTCAGCAAGTTGTTGAGCAATGGCAAGGCCTATACCCCTGCTACTGCCTCCTACGAGGGCATTTTTTCCTTTGAGTGTTATTATCATTTATATTCTATTTGTAAGCGTCTCTAACGGGACTAAAAACATCCATTAGTTTGCAAGCCGTTAATGCCTTTCCGCTATGGGGAGTATTAGAGGGAATGATGACCAATTCTCCCGGTTCGTACACCTTAGTTTTACCCGCCACGGTGAACTGGAAACTGCCTTCCAGAACATGCATGATCTGCTCATTCACATGAAAGTGTTCCGGTACTGCAGCCCCCTCTTCAACATCCCAGAATGCCAAAGTCATGGTTTCTCCATGGACCAACTTACCATGGTATCCGGGCATAATCTCTTTAGGTTCTACTTCTGACAAGTGTATGTTCATAACGTATTTTCAATTTTTTCTTAATAGATACATATGTTCGTTCAGAATTTCCTCAAAGGGTAATTTTTTTTCTGGCTTATATTGTTCAGAAAGGCTAAAGCTATCCTGATGATCTACCAGGGTATAGGTTGAAATATCTTTATAAAAAGAATCGGGCACTGTTTGATAAACAAATTGCTGATTCTTTTCCAGATTTCCTTCGACAAAATCGATCAATTTTTTGAATACGGCCTGTTTTTCTAACTGCGGTTGGAAGGAAACACTCGCCAGGAATTCTTCAGGTCCCTGCAGTTGGTTAAAAAGATGGAAAAGCCTGTTGGTATCGCTCTTGCCTAGGAAGAACAAAACACCCTCAAGTAAAATAAAAGAACGCTGAGCTGCTTTTATGACCGCCAGTTTTTTATAAAGATCCTGGAGTGAGACTGCATTAAAATTGGCTTCAAGAAATGTAATTTTTCTTTCCGGTAGTAATCCTTCTTTTTGCCAGGCTTCGGTTTTTTCCTTTTTGTAGGCAATTACATCTACCGTGTCTATTTCTATGTAATGCAGCGAGGCGTCCAGAAAAAAAGGATACATACTGAAACCACAGCCAAAATTAATAAGTACTTCTATGTTCTCTTTGCTGATTAATTCCTTGAGGGTGTCATAAAAATACCGGTTGCGCAAACAATGAGCATAGCCTTCGTAGGCAGACACTGAATTACTGTACCTCATGGCATGTTTGGTAATAATTGGATCGGCCCATAGATGTGCAAATCTGTCCATGCTGAGAGTAGTGTCTCCTGCCCTGAAGGCTGCCGTAACAAAGGCGGTTTCATGAATATTGATTTTCTGATCCACAGTGCAAAACAAATAAGGTATACTAAGATAGAAAGTTTCCAAAGGAATCAATGATTTGGGGTACACTTTTCAATGCCTATCTTTGATACAAATATCTTACGGGAATGCAAATTCATTTTATAGCCATAGGGGGCAGTGCGATGCATAATCTGGCCTTGGCACTTCATGATAAAGGGTATCAAATCACCGGAAGTGATGATGTGATCTATGAACCTTCCAGGACCAGATTACAGGAACAAGGTCTATTACCGAAAACCTTTGGTTGGTATCCGGAAAAATTAAATACAGGCTTAGATGCGGTCATTCTAGGGATGCACGCAAAAAAAGACAATCCGGAATTGCTAAAAGCCCAGGAATTAGGATTAAAGATCTATTCGTACCCGGAATTTCTCTATGAACAATCAAAAAATAAGACCCGTGTAGTTATTGGGGGGAGCCATGGAAAAACAACCATAACTTCTATGATCTTACATGTTCTCAAATATCATGGAAAAAAAGTTGATTTCATGGTGGGTGCTCAATTAGATGGCTTTAACCGCATGGTGCATCTTACGGAAGAAAATGACTTTATTGTTCTGGAAGGGGATGAGTACTTGTCATCACCCATAGACAAACGACCCAAATTTCATCTTTACAAACCCAATATCGCCTTGTTAAGTGGTATAGCCTGGGATCATATGAATGTGTTTCCCACCTTTGAAAACTATCTGGAACAATTTAAGCTCTTTGTAGACAGTATTGTGAATGGGGGTAGTATTACCTATAACGAAGAAGATAAAGAAGTAGCTGCGGTGGTACAAAGTACAGAGAATACCATCAGGAAGTTTCCATATCATACCCCGGAATACCAAATTATAGATGGACAAACCTATCTGGAAACCCAGGAGGGTCCTTTGCCTATTAATGTTTTCGGAAAACACAACCTCAGTAATATTGCCGGGGCCAAATGGATCTGTCAACAGATGGGGATAGATGAGGATGATTTTTACCAGGCCATCGGTTCTTTTAATGGCGCCTCCAAACGCCTCGAAAAATTAGGAGAAAGTAAATCATCTGTTTTATTTAAAGATTTTGCACATTCTCCCAGTAAGGTAGCCGCTACAACGGCAGCAGTGAAAGAACAATTCCCTGCCAAAAAATTAGTGGGCTGTCTGGAATTACACACGTATAGCAGCCTGAATGCCGATTTCCTATCACAGTATGAGCAAACTCTACAGGCAGCAGACGTTGCCAGTGTTTTCTATTCGCCTAAATCTGTAGCGATAAAAAAATTAGAGGAACTTACGGCCACTCAGATAAAGGATGCCTTTCATCGGGAAGACCTACAGGTTTATACAGATCCGCAACAATTCAAGAAATTCCTGTATGAGCAGGATGTTGAGGATACTGTCTTTTTATTGATGAGTTCGGGAGATTACGGAGGTCTAGATCTTAATGCTTTTCTGAAACACATAGGAGCTTAGCCTCCTTCTCTTCTTTATACCCCAAACTGCCGTAGGTGATGATCCAAATGTTTGTATTGCATAGCACCCCACTGATCTGGTGTAAATTCACCAAAAATGGGATGAGGGTTCCAATCTGTCTTGTCCTTTAAAAGATAAAAGTCGGACACCAGTTTTTGTAGAATTTTACGCTCTTCTTCAAAATTCTTTTCCTCCGTAGCCCTTGCAAAGGAGGTTGTTGGCAAGTTTTTTCGCCATGGTTTTTCATTGTAAAGGGATTTTTTAAAGAACCATTTAATTAGAATATTTCCTGCTTTTTTGGTGGGTTTGTTCTTAATGGCCACTTTCAGGGGAACCTGACAATGCCAAACCATCTGCCCAACATTCATTTTACCCCATTTCCCTACCTTAGAATCATTTAAGCTGTCTATCCTGGCAAGGATGTCTTCATAGTTGGCTTTTTCAAAAAGTGATTTCATGTATCAGTTATTTTGAATTTACTAAAGAAATGTACATTAAAAATATTAGTTGTTTATCTTTAGACATGCAAAAAAAGCGGGCTTCTTTTCCAATTAAGTCGTGGGCAGATGACGATAAGCCACGTGAAAAATTACTCCATAAGGGAAGGAGTGTACTTTCTGATGCTGAACTATTGGCTATTTTAATTGGTTCGGGCAGCAGAGATGAAAGTGCGGTAAGCCTGGCCAAAAGGATCTTAAAAAGTGCGAATAACAATCTCAGTGTCTTGGGAAAAATTTCTGTGAGACAGCTTATGCAATTTAAGGGAATAGGTGAGGCCAAAGCAGTTGCTATAGCCGCAGCTTTAGAGGTAGGCAGGAGGAGACGGGAGGAACGGGAAATAAAACTAACTAAGATCAGCTCTAGTGAAGATGCCTATGAGGTGCTACAGCCTATACTGGGAGAATTAGAACACGAGGAGTTCTGGATCCTTTATTTGAATAATGCCAATACCATCCTTCATACATCACAATTGAGTAAGGGAGGCATTACCGGCACCTTGGTAGATAGCAGAATAGTATTAAAGAAAGCCTTGGAACTTGGCGCTATTGCGCTTATTCTGGCACATAACCATCCTTCGGGTATTCTCAAACCCAGTGAAGCAGATAAAAAGATCACAATAAAACTACAGACAGCTGCTAATGCCCTGGATATAAAGGTTTTAGATCATCTAATTATCACGGAAAAGGCCTTCTTTAGTTTTGCAGACCATCAAATTTTATAAGGATGTTGTTGATCTATACTCATAAGATAACACCACGCTTTACCTATATCATGAAGCAGATCTTTCACAGGATACTAGGGATAGAAGTGGGGTATACCACTAAAGTTGAAGATTTCATTAAACATAATGGCCCAAAGATCACGTATACGAAGCAGCCTTTGCAGAATGAGTTTTTTATAAGAAGTAACTCACTATTATTTGAACAGGGCATAAACGATCTTCAGATCACTATGAGTGAATGGGGTGATACGCCTTGTTTTTTTCCAACCGGAGAACGCAGTAATATCCCCTATGATATTTTTGCTGCTAGTTTTTATCTTTTATCCCGGTATGAAGAATATTTACCTCATGTGAAAGACCTGGTTGGCAGATTTCCCTATAAGGAAAGTCTTGCACATCAGCACGGTTTTCTTCAACAACCTGTGGTGGATCTTTGGGCCAAAAAATTGGCAGACGTATTAAAAGAGCGTTTCCCCACCTTGAAACAGATACCAAAATCGGTTCGATTTACTTCTATAGTAGATGTCACGGTCTCTCATAGTTTTGCCCACCGGGGCCTTTTTCGGGGAGGTGTAGGCGTGTTTCTGGATCTTATAAATCTTAAATTCAGAAAAGTATGGCAACGCCTGCTTGTGTTAAGCAAAGTAAAAAAGGATCCCTATGACAATTTTGATCTACTCATTGACATTCATAAAAAAAACAGGGTAGCCAGTATTTTTTTCTTTCAATATGCGCAGTATTCCAGGTATGACAAAAATATCTCTACCGAAAATAACGCCTTTAAACACCTCATTAAATCGGTAGCAGATTACAATACCGTATCCCTGGCTGCATCTTATAGCTCGTTCGCAAATATGGAACTGCTTAAGCTGGAAAAAGAGAATCTTACCAATGTGATTAACAAAGCCGTGAATTATGTTCGGTTGCGTTACAATAGGGTAGATATTCCAGAGACCTATCGCAATCTGGTTGCGGCTGAGTTCACAGATGACCTTAGCATGGGTTTCACTCATGAGACCGGTTTTAAGGCCGGGACCTGTACTTCGTTTTACTTTTATGATATTCCCTTGGAAATACAACAACCAATAAAGATCCATCCCTTTGCCGTGCATGATTATGCGTTGTTGAAATATGATACTGAAGAAGAGATTTTTAAAGAATTAGATCAGCTATTTGAGCAGGTACGACAGGTAAACGGGCATTTTATGACAGTGTTCTCAAATGAACTGTTAGGCGCAGAACAAAAGATAAATTGGATTGAACTTTATGATAAAATTGTAGATCGTTACCATGTATAAAGAGATCGTGACCGATGTATTTTTTGATCTGGATCATACCCTTTGGGATTTTGAGAAGAATTCTGCCCTTACTTTTGAAAAGATCTTTTCTGAATATGATGTAAAGGTTGAGCTTGCTGATTTTCTCAGGGAGTATGTTCCCATCAATTTGTCGTTTTGGAAATTATATAGGGAAAATAAGATCAAAAAGGAAGCGCTGAGGTATCTCAGGTTACGAAAAGTCTTTGATACAATAGGATATCCAATCGAAGATTTACTTATTACAGATCTGGCCGATGCCTATATTGAACATTTATCTTCTTATGATCATCTGTTGCCATATTCAAGGGAAATATTAGACTATTTGAAACCCAGGTATCGGATGCATATCATTACCAACGGGTTTGAAGAGATACAAGAGAAAAAATTGCGAAATGCCAATATTCTGGAATATTTCGGCCATGTAATCAACTCGGAGATGGCCGGAGTAAAGAAACCCGATCCTATCATTTTTCACCTCGCTTTAGAAAGGACACGCGTTCTTCCTCAAAATGCGCTTATGGTAGGCGATAATCTGGAAGCAGATATCCTTGGTGCGCGGGCTGTTGGGTTTCATACCTTACATCTTAATGTGCATAAGGACCCACTTCATAACCATGGGGAGATCATTGATGATCTGCGTGAAATAAAATTGTATTTATAAAGTTATATAGGGTATAGAGAAGGATCAATTGGGCAATACCCAATGTAACTCTTGTGAATGCGTGCTGAGATGAAAAAATCACTTTTTATAGTAGTATTCCTAATAGGTCTATCCTCATGTGTAGAGGAACAGAATTTTGATCAGTTCGATGATCTGGAGATCATTCCAACCATAGAAGCCAGTATCTTGTATGTGGAAAGTCCGGAAAGTGTGATCAATGAGGCTGCTGGTGCCATATGGTATATTCAGACTTTTAATTTTGATGCTTTTAGCGAGAATTTCTTTGAAGAAAATGTCCTTGATGGGGTCATGGTGTATGAGCTCGAAAATACCACCAGTAAGGAGTTGGAGATCATAATAGAGTATTTGGACGATGCCGGGAATGTCCTGGATACAGAGATCTTTACTATACCGCCGGCTCCAACAGCCGTTATTAGACGTGAAACTACTTATGGCACGCCAACCGGTAGAAGCTTAGACATTATTCGCAATACTTCTGAGATCAGAGTGAATGCCAGAAATCTAGGTGATACCATCAGTACTTCATCTTTACCAGATCCGAAGATCATATTCAGATCTAGTGGTAAATTCAGGTTACAACTAAAATGAGAGAAGGGCTACTTTTTTTACTAGCCATACTTCTTTGCAATGGCTCCCTATTTTCTCAGAACAAGGAATTACTCTACGATTTTACTGAGATTCCGCAGGCTATTTTATTGAATCCCGGAATGAACACCTCTTTTTCCTGGTACGCAGGGATACCTCTTGCTTCAGGGATCTATGGGCAGGCAGGAACCAGTGGCATAACGGTTCACTCTCTATTCGCCAATGACGGCTTGGATATTAATGATAAGGTAAGAGACAGGGCGCTTAATGGAATGACCAAAAGAGATGAATTTGGAGGAACAATACAGATAGACCTGCTTCATGGGGGGTACAGAAGTAAAAAAAATCCAAACCATTTTTACTCCTTCGGTGTTTATTTTGAATCGAATACCATACTTTATTGGCCGCAAGACTTGGCCTATCTTGGATTCGACGGTAATGCTGATCAATTGGGCAGACGATTCGATCTGGGACATCTTAAGACCCGGGGAGAGGGGCTCACTGTTTTTCATTTCGGACTAAATAAAGAGGTAGACAGGAATTTAACGGTAGGGCTAAGGGGCAAGTTGTATTCGGGTATCTACGATTTCCATTCTTCTAAGAACTCAGGGTACTTTGTTACCGAAGAAGGACAAAATAACCTATTGTCTAACACCCTGGTTGCAGACATGCAACTAAGAACCTCTGGATTTGAGGAGATCAGGGCTATTTTGGATGATGAGATTTCCGGGAGTGTTCCCAATGTGATCACAAAGAGAGCATTGTTGGGAGGTGACCTTGGGTTGGGGGTAGACCTTGGATTTACGTATCAGTTAAATCAAAGAACGGTGATAACAGGGAGTTTATTAGATCTCGGATTTGTGTATCATTCCGGGGATGTAAAAGGATATTCCTTGCAGGGTAGCGCTACCACGGAGGGTGTTGAAGTAATACTGCCCGATGCATTCAATGATCCTAATGCTGATTTTTGGCAGGAACTTGTGGATGAAATAGAGGCCTTAATACCTTTTGAAGATACCTTTAACAGTTATATCACTTTCAGGCCCACGCAGCTTTATGGCTCCATACGATATAATTTTGGAGAACCTGTGAACGGCGATTTGGATTGCGACTGCGATATTGGCGTTACGGACGCTGACAGCCGTTTTCAATATCGGAACGCAGTTGGAGGTCAAATACATATGATCAACAGGCCCAGGGGCCCACAAGCAGCTCTCACAGCCTTCTATCTAAGACGCGTTGGAAATTTTATGGCATTGAAGACCACCTATACAGCAGATAAATTTTCTATGACCAATATCGGACTGGGAATTAATTTTCAGGCCGGTCCGGTTAATTTCTACGTCATGGCAAATAATTTGCTCGGGTATCAAAACCTTGCAGACAGCCATTACGCATCTTTCCAGATAGGATTAAATATCCTATCTTGGGGTACCAATAGATAGTATATCCATGAAATATCTCTGTTTTTTTCTCTTCCTGTCAATGGGGTACAATGCGCATTCCCAAGCGATTTTAAATGAGTATAAATATGTGATCGTTCCAAAGAGATTTGAGGGGTTTCGGTCTGAGAATCAATATCAAACCAGCACACTGGTAAAGTATTATCTGGTAAAACAGGGATTCAATGCATTCTATGAAGATGTTTTACCGGAAGATCTGAACGAAGATCGATGTCTTGGCCTGGTCTCATCTCTGGAAGAGGATTCATCCATGTTCGCTACCAGGGTGACGGTGGTTTTTAAGGACTGTCAGGGAACAGAGCGTTACCGAACTCAAGTGGGGATCAGTAAAATAAAACAGTACGTTGAGGCATATAGGGAAGCAATTACAGAAGCGTTCCAATCCCTTAAGAACTTTTACTTTTCCTATAGCCCCAAAGTTGAGAGCAATGAGACCGTTATCCTTAATTTTAAGGATGATGTTAAAACACTTCCCCCTCCGGCAACCGACCCGGCGGAAAATTCTATAAGTGATAAAACAGCCGATACCGATATGCCACTGGAGAGCGTTTCAGACAAGGAAAAGGCAGCTCCCTTAACGCAGCCAACAGAGGTTATGGAAGCCATTACACTGGAAGATGCGGTTGCAGAGGAAGATGCGTCAGAGACCCTTGAGATCAGAACTCTGTATGCTCAAAGAACTGATACTGGGTATCAACTGGTGGACATGGAGCCTAGTATCCAGTTTTATTTGCAAGAAACGTCCATGCCCAATATATATTTAGCACAGAGAAAAGGACAGGCGGGGTTACTTTATAAAAAAAATGAGCAATGGGTCTTTGAATATTATGAGGGCGATGATAGGTTGCAGGAAGTGATACAAATAAAGTTCTAGAGGGTGTATTTGTCTTTCCACCTGTTTTTTAAAAATTCCTTGATGGCCTTTTCTCGTGTATTTTCGCCCGGGAAGTAATAGGTAGTCCCCTTAATAGAGGCCGGCAAGAATTCTTCTTCCACAAAATTATGTTGATAATCATGTGCGTACTTATAATCCGCACCATATCCCAGATCTTTCATTAGTTTGGTAGGGGCATTACGAAGGTTAATGGGCACCGAGAGATCACCATGTTCCCGAACGGCCTCCTGAGCTTTTTTAATAGCCATATAGCTGGCATTGCTTTTAGGACTGGTGGCCAGATAAATGGTGCATTCGCTTAACAGAATACGCGCTTCAGGATAACCGATTGTCGTCACGGCCTGAAACGTATTATTGGCGATCACCAGGGCGGTAGGGTTGGCAAGGCCAATATCTTCAGAGGCCGAAATCAAAAGCCTGCGTGCAATAAATTTTACATCCTCACCTCCTTCTATCATTCGTGCTAACCAATATACGGCACCCTGAGGGTCACTACCTCTAATAGATTTGATGAAAGCAGAAATGATATCATAATGTTGTTCTCCTGTCTTATCATAAAGCACTGTATTTTTCTGAACCTTAGCCATGACCAGGTCATTAGTGATGGCTATTTTATCCGAGGTTTCAGAATTGACCACCAATTCAAAAATATTCAGTAGTTTGCGGGCATCGCCACCTGATAAGCGTAACAAGGCCTCTGTTTCCTTTAATGATATTTGTTTGGTTTGGAGCACAGTGTCTTCTTTGATAGCCCGTTTTAAAAGGGTTTCAAGATCTTCCTTTCCAAAGGAATTCAAAATATACACCTGACACCTGCTTAGTAACGCAGGAATTACCTCAAAACTTGGATTTTCCGTTGTGGCTCCAATAAGGGTGATCCAGCCTTTTTCAACGGCCCCCAACAGCGAATCTTGTTGCGACTTACTGAATCTATGGATCTCATCTATAAAAAGGATGGGGTTTTTTGTACTAAAAAGGTTACCCCGTTCCTTGGCTTTCTCTATTACTTCCCTGATATCTTTGACCCCGCTATTGATAGCACTTAGGGTATAAAAGGGTCTTTGGCTTTCATTGGCAATGATCAATGCCAGGGTGGTCTTTCCGGTTCCGGGAGGCCCCCATAGGATGAGGGACGGGATGATCCCTTTTTTGATCTGATGCGTCAAAGAGCCTCCTTCACCTACAAGATGATGTTGACTAATATACGCTTCCAGCGTCTTTGGGCGCACGCGTTCTGCCAATGGTTCATTCATAACAATAAAAGTACATTTTTTCTGTGGATGACAAGGAGGCAGGTTTTGGGTTTACGGCGTGAAATTTGTAGTATTACCCTATAAAATAAGAGCCATGTCAGCGGAAGCGCACTTTAAATTTTCCAATAGGGTTTTGCTGGTTCCTATGGCACTGGTATTACTGATCTGGACAATCTTTTGGCTAGAACTTACTTTTCAGAGTAATTGGAACAACTTTGGTATTTATCCAAGGACCTGGACCGGGCTAAGAGGGGTTCTTTTTGGACCATTTTTACATGGCTCGGTAGAACACCTTTATAACAACACCCTCCCCTTGGCCATCTTAACGGCATCCCTGTTATATTTCTATCGGAGTATTTCTTTTAAAGTATTATTTTGGGGTATGCTCCTCTCAGGTGCAATTACCTGGCTCATTGGCCGGCCTTCCTATCATATTGGTGCCAGTGGGGTAATCTATCTGTTGGCGAGTTTTATATTTTTTAAAGGAATATTCACAAAGCACTATCGCTTGGTGGCCGTCTCACTTATTGTATCGTTTATTTACGGCAGTATGTTATGGTACATATTCCCTATTAAAGAGGAGATCTCCTGGGAAGGCCATTTGGGGGGCTTTGTTATTGGTTTGCTCATGGCTGTCTTTATTCAGGCAAAAGTTCCTGTAATAACAAAATATGCATGGGAAAAAGAAGACTACAATGAAGAAGAGGATGAATTTCTTCAGCATTTTGATGAAGATGGGAACTTTATAGAAAGAGCTACGTCAGAAGCAGATAAGATGGAGGTTCAGGTGAAGTATCATTACAAGAAAGGAAACGACCTTACTAAGGATACTGAAAATTAAATATTTCTTTGGCGTACCATTTCATACAAAAATACGCCACAGGCAACAGATACATTAAGGGAGCCAATTTCTCCGAGCATAGGAATTTTAGCACTTTGATCTGCGGCTTTAAGGATAGAGGGGGAAATACCCAAATCTTCTGCTCCCATGACAAGGGCAATTGGCCCTTTCAAATTCACATCATAGATAAGGTTAGTTGTTTTCTCCGTAGCAGCAACAATAGAAACTCCTGAAGCTTGTAAATAGAACATCGCATCTTTAATATGATCTACTTTGGCAATAGGGACCTTAAAGGCTGCCCCTGCTGAAGTTTTAACTGTATCTCCTGTGACCGGCGCAGAACCTTTCTTAGGGATGATGATACCATCTACACCCGTGCATTCAGCGGTTCTGATGATCGCCCCGAAATTCCTCACATCCGAGACCTTGTCTAGTAATAAGAACACAGGCGCACTTTTTTGGGACAGTACCTGATCTGCCAACGATTCGAAAGTATGAAAGGTAATAGGTGAAATAGTAGCTACCACGCCCTGGTGATTATTCTGACTTAGCCTGTTGATTTTTTCTAAAGGAACATAGGAGGTGTTGATGCCATTTTTGCGAACCAGCCCTTCCAGCTCCTTGGACAGGGCGCCATGAAGGCCTTTTTGAATAAAGACCTTGTCTATTGGTTCATTGGCATGTATAGCTTCAATGACCGCTCTTAGACCGTAGATCTTGGTATTTTGTTCCATATATTAGTGTTGGTCAATAAATGCCATCAATCGGATCAGATCTCCTTCTATGGAAAGGTTGATCTTCTCTTTTTTAATAAAATCCTTTATTAAGGAAGCCATGGCTGAATTGAAATATTTGAGAAATTTATTTTTTTTTGAAGATAGTGCCCTTATAGTTTCGTCCTGGTGTTTATAATAGAACTCCGTAAATTGTGTAAACTTGCTGGGTTTCGGATTCACCATAGAATTAGCGGCCGCTTTAGCCTCTGAAAACTTAACTTCCAAAAACTTATATAGGGTATATTTATCCCCTTCATACAGGGAAATTAAATAACCTTCATCTTGTTCCCCTTTTTCGTTTATAAACGGAAGAAATCTGTATTTCTTTGCACCATTAGTCGCTATAAGAACCACATTGGGATCTCTGATCAGGGCTTTGTGTTTTTCTTCTTTCAAATGCGTTTTTTTTACCTCTATCTCGCTTGAAAATATGTTATAGCGATAAAAAAAATCTCCAAGATCTTCCTCCTGATAAAAGACCTTTCCTTTATTGAATCCTTCGGTTTCAAAGGCAGATCCTACTTCTGCACCCACATAATAGCTAACCGTTTCCCCATCATTTTTCACCTGTTGAAACAATTTTTGCATCATAGGTGTCCATTTGTTGAAATTGGCCATGGGATCGTTCTCTACAGCACCTGTTCGTGGAGCTGGTGCCAATTGGGAAAGTAGCATACTTGCCTTACAGAAAAATAAAGCGAGTACCAGCGTTCTCATGATGTTTTGTTCAACGAATTAATATAATCGAACGTTCTAATAAGATCCTCCTCCTTGTCTAGATCTATTTTTTCTTCTTTTAAAAACCTACTTACATCATCTTTAAGATCCTTATCAAGGATCTTTAACAGGGCTCCTTTTTTTTGAAGAAGCTGATCTATTCTGTCTATACCGTCTTTCATATAATAGTATTCAACGAAGTGCGCATATCTGCTTGGAATATCATTTACCATCGAATTGGCAGCGGCTTTACCCTCGCTGTATTTTACTGCCAGTCTATGGTAAAGGGTATATTTATCTCCTTTTGCAATGATAGACAAATAGCCATTCTTTGTTTCATCTTTCCTGTTGATATAGGTTGTAAAAAGGAGTTCTCTTTTTCCATACTTAACCCGGAGGTCCTGATTGGCTAGTAATCGTTTTGGGTTTTCTTCTGCTAAATTAGACTTCTTAATTTCTATCTCGCTGTTAAGGGCATTGTACCTAACAAAGAAGTCGCCTACAAATTCATCCCCAAAATAGACTTTACTTTTTATAAAATCCTCCGTTAAATAGGGAGAACCAAGAATTTCGTTCACGCCAGATTTCTGATTGTTTACCCTAAGTTCCATCATCACGAGATTAAGCATAGGGTTTCCTCCCTGGGCAGCGTCAAACAAACCGGCTTCACCTCTTTGAATAGCTCCTGTCACCTGTGAATGGAGTATAAATAATGGGCTTACTAGCAGTAAAAGGGTAAATAAAGAATGTTTCATTGATGCTAATTAAATTATTTAATTTGGACCGGAAACAATAGCTTACATTTGGTTTCCTTAGTAATCAAAGAGTATGTAAAAAGTTTTAGTAGCTATATTTCTATAGCAACATTTCTTTCTTCAAAATTTCGGCTAAATGTACTAAAAAGTAATCTGATAGCAGGCACATATACAAAAAAAGGCTATCCTCAAAGGATAGCCTTTTTATTTAATTCTCATGTATTGCTATGGCGAGGGCGGACATAGACTCAGCTCCGAGGTGAAGTCACCTATAAAGGGACTTGGGCCATCAGAGTACGCTAAATTTCCGTCTGGTCCAAATAACTGGAACGTTACTTCCGAATCCCAATCACCAGAAACATACTCAAAGGTTGCTGTTGTTGTATTGTCCGGAATAGAGAAGGACACTGAATTGGTAAGTCCATCATCAATAGTATAATCTGTAGCTACTCCGTCAACCGTTACTCTTACAGAGGCACCATTCCAGCCGTCTCCGAAAGAATCCTGCATATCTAGGGTATAATCACCTGCAACAGGACCTGTAGGGAAACATGCAATAGTAATATCGTACTTGTAAGGTGAGTTAAAATAAGAACCCCCTAAGACGTTACCATTTCCATTTAGATTACTCCAGGTAGAACCGTCTGTAAGGGTTACCTCAAAACGATAACTGAACACGTCTGCTCCTTTATAGTTCACACCTAACAAAGTTGCAGATTCTTCAAGAGTTGTAGTATATGTCAACTCCGGAAGTCCTCTTGAACTGGTAGTCAGATCACTCGGCAAATACGTTTCTATCAATTGCTCTGGGACACTATTTCCACCGGCATTGTCAGTATATGAAGCATACAGTTGAATGGATTGCAATAAACCACCAAACTCCGCATCTTGCTCCTCTACTGTAACTGTCCAAACGGAACCGGGTACAAATGCATTAAAGGGATTCCCTTCCTGATTTCTGGTTCTCAAAACAGCTCCAACGGTATAGTCGTTCAGAACTTGGTCCACTACTTTATCGTCCGTTTCACAGGAGATAAAGAAGGTCGTGGACAAGGCTAAAATAAATACACTAATTTTTTTCATCGTAATTTTTTTTAAAATTAATTAGCAACGGGGAATGAAGGTGATGCAGGATTGGTATCCCAAAAAACCTGTCCGGTTACATTAGACTTCTGTGTTAAAGAAGAATTGGTGTTAGCAGCATTTGCTGGATAGAAGTGACTACGTATAAAGGATCCTGGATTTGGTTCCAAGTTTGGCTCTAAATTCGTAGGATATCCTTTTCTTCTATAAAAATTATAGGCGTCATGTCCGTTCCCTTTAAGGGCAATAAAGAACTGTTCTGCCATAATGTTCCATTTTCCTTCATCATTCGCCGCATCAAAGGCAGCATCAATTG
>JAHEHU010000143.1 GCA_024639765.1 Eudoraea sp. | reverse complement strand
GCAATTACTACTGAATTTTTTTCGTGGTCATCATAAGAAACAATAAAACCAAGGTCGTGGCACAGAGCCCCGGTTCTAAGTAATTTGGCATCTTCACTATTCACTTTTTCACGACGTATATAGTCATTACATGTCTTTAGTACCCCTAATGTATGGGCCATGCCGTGATAACGCAGATCTTCTGCTAGTTCAGTACGAAGTAATTTAAGGGCCTTGCGCCTTAATTTTAAATATCCCGTCATTTATGTGACGATTTTTTAACTGGCAATTTGTATTATACCGATGATCAGGCTTAGGACCGCAAAGACAAAACTAAAGGCAAAATATCGAAGTGATTTTTGAACACTGCCAAATTTTTCCTCAATGATCTTACTTTCCGCATGAATCTGTTCCGCTAATTGAGTGTATAATTCTTCCTCACTGCCGCATATTTCAATGATCCTTTTGGTAAATTCTTCAGTGCTGCCAAATGCTTTTACTGCATCTTTAAAAAAGAATACATTGTCCTGATACCTAAGTTCCATCCTTGGCATAAAGCATTTAAAGCAGTAGAACACAGAAACGAGCACACATATTAGCCAAAGAGCAGTAAAGGCAGTAAACCAACCATTACCCTGGAACATGGGTTCAAAAAAGTCGAGCCGTTCCGCAAACAACCCTAAAATAAGACTGTGAAAAGAGAAAAGTACACCTGCTTTCAATTCTGAAGCGCGTATCAATTTTTCGAGGCGTTCTAGCTGTTCCCAATAATTATTCGGATCCTGATGCTTCATTAAATTCATCTACTTAGACAGCTCTAAGTTACACATTTACTTCTTTCTTCGTTTTGGCGTGTCGAATAATTTTTCTGCCTTGCACAAAATACATGGCCATTTTCCCTTTATTTTTTACCTCAACGTTCCCTCTGAATTCACATTCATAGACCTCTTTAATTAGTTGATAGGTATTCTCGGAGATATTGATACGGCCGGGTTCAGACATGGTTTCCATACGAGATGCTACGTTCACAGCATCGCCCCAGATATCATAGGCAAATTTATTCAACCCCACTACTCCGGCTACAACAGTACCTGTATTGATCCCAATACGAATATCAAAGGGAACAATACCCGGTTCCGGATTTGTTTTCATATCCTCCATCACCTGGGCTATTTCAAAGGCGGCCTCCACCATTTTCAGTGGATGATCTGTAGTAGGAAAAGGCAAGCCACCTGCACACAAATAGGCATCTCCAACGGTCTTTATCTTTTCCAGATCGTATTTGTCCATGATCTGGTCAAATTTGGAAAAGTAATAATCCACACTACGAACGAGGTCTTCGGGAGAGAGGTTTTGCGCGTAGCTGGTAAAGCCTTTAAAATCGGAAAATAAAATGGTAACGGATTCAAATTTCTTAGCGGCAACTTTGCCATGCTCTTTTAATTCGAGGGCTGTTTCCTCAGGCAGGATATTTAATAGTAATTTTTCAGAACGCTCTTTCTCATCCTCAATGATCTTATTGGTTTTCTTCACGTAACGATATCGTTTATAAGAGCCTATAGCGAGTACAAAAACAAGTATGAGCGCAAGAATACTACCAATGATCACATATTTTTGACGTTTCGCTTCAAGTTCTGAGATCTGCAGATCTTGTTGTGCTGTCACTAATTCATCCTGTTTCTTTTGAAGGTCATGATCGAATTGTAAGCCTCTTATTTTGTCATCCGTTTTAAGATTAAAGAGTGAATCCTTTTTTGCCAGATAAAGTGACTGGTACTTGAATGCATTATTAAAATTCCCCGCCTCCGCGTAGGTATTGGACAATCCCTGATAAATATCCCGTAATTCATCATTGGCTTCAATATTCTTTGCAAGCTCCTCCGCTTCTGTGTAGGCCTGGATAGATTTAGAATAATTATCTCCTTTATATATTTGCCCTAATGCTATTAAGGCTTGAACAACTTCGGATTGTTGATTATTCTCCTTGGCTATACCATATGCTTCGTCCAAATAATCTATCGCTTTTTGTTTATTCCCCTTTTTAAACTCCACAACCCCTAATTTAATAAGGTTGTCTGCACGAAGCGTTATGTTCTGGGAACCGTTCAGTGCCTCTTCATAGTATTTGGCAGCATCATCATAAAACCCCTGTTCAAAATAAACTTCTCCCACCCCCATGAGATAGGAAGTAATTACATCGGAGTCCTTTATATCATTTCGGTATTTTTCTATCTTATTAAAGAATTCAAGGGCCTTTTCATAATCTTGCATTTCCGAATACAAGCCGCCTATATTCCCCAAAGCTTTGGCAATACTCAAGGGGTCTTTTGATTTTTCAGAAAGACTTAAAGACCGTAAGAAGTATTCCAATGCTCTGGTGTGACTCCCTTGGCTGTAATATACCGCTCCCAAATTATTTACCAAGGTCGCTATTCCTATAGTATCCCGGATAGATTCAAAGGTTTCTAAGGACTTGGTCCAATGATCCATTACTTCCAGGTTATTTCCCTGAAAATATTCGGCCAGACCCATATTCTTTTGCGCATAGGCCAAACCTCTTGTATACCCTAGCTCTGTAGCAAGATCATTGGCCTGCTTAGAATATAAAAGGGATTCGGCAATGTCCTCATTTTGAAGTATCGCTATGCTCAGGGCATTTAGCGTGGAGACCATAGCCGTATCTCGTTGTCCCGTTTTCACCAGATACTTTAGACTATCTATTTGGGCGTTCTGAGCATAGAGGGAGCCAGCGACCATGAATACCAGCATTGCTGAGATCCAGCTATAAGCTTTCATACTTATTTTAATCATACGCTTTCGCTTTTACTCACTTTTTATAACGCTAAATACCTGTACGTTACTATTGGCTGTTAAACGGACAATGTATATTCCATCAGGATAGGCACTGCCACTCATATCTATTTGATGAGTCGTAGGCGCATTGGTGCCATCCAGCATGGTATCCAAATATTGAATACCAAAGAAATCGAAGACCTCAACAGTAACCATTGCCGAAATATTCTGTTCAATGTACAGAATACCATTCACAGGATTCGGATGCAAAACATACGATGGGATACTACTTTCAATAGTAAAATCCTCAGTACCACATTTATTGGAATTGGCATTCACATTTGTGGTCGTAGACGTTTTATGATTACTATCAAGACTGGTTAGCTCCCATTTTAAGGTACCACCATCGAATCTAATTTCAAAAGTGTGCTCGCCCGGTAAAAATTGAATGGGCAGTTCACCTACAGCAGTCAAGGCAGCTAGCCCGGTCAATTGATTTTCAGGGCCCTCCAAGATATAAACAACCTCATCATTGGGATTAAAATATCGGAAATGGGCCGTGTAAATCAATCCGTCCTGAGCATCGAAATTCTCCTCTACACAGTCTGTATAGGTGCGTATTTTGCGTTGTTGATCAATAGGATTCACATACACGGTTCCGCTGCGAGTGTATTCTAAGGCATAATTAATAGGGGTTGGCTCCACAATCTTAATAAAATAGACCCCAATAGCTCCTGTGTAAAGATTGCCTTCTTCATTTACAATATTGTATTGGATACCTCCAGGGAACACCTCAGATGCTGTATCGTTATATACATAACCAGTAATGGAAGTCAAAATCATAGAAGGATCAACGTTTGCCCCTTCATCAACTACCAGGTCCTGTATGGTAACAAAAAGAATCGCCTTATTCACTGATACGGTGCCTATATCTGCATTTCCGGCCATGGCTCCGAAGATATAATTATCGTTCAGATCATCTCTAAGTATAATATCATAGTTGCCTACATTCAACTTGTCATCCTGCCCGTATGTATTCCCAGTGGAATCTTCAAAATTGTAAGGCAACTGACCATTAACATAAAGGACACTCTCCCCTTCCTCAAAAGCAAACCCTTCAAAATTTGGCGCTATCCCTGGTGTTTCACCATAATCTACCGAAATGCTTAATGGAACATATGTTAATGTCGCAGGAGTAATGGTTAATGTACCAAGATTTTCATCAGGTGAAAAACTATAATTATCATTAGGATCGTCCTCAATGTAGATCTGGTATTCGCCAACATTCATGTTAGCAAGTTCTGCCAGGGTAAAGGTATTTCCATCTTTTGTGAAATTATAGCGCAACTGACCATCAACGTACAGAACAGTTTCATCTTCTCCAGTGGCAAACCCGTCAAAATTCGGCACTATTTCGGGTGTTTCCCCATAAGTCACGGATATTGCCAACGCATCAAATGTCAACGGAGCTTCGCTTATTGTTAAGGTGCCGTGATCAGTTGCATAAGCTATATCATAATTCCCAGATAAGGGTGCTTCCACCTCTATGACGTAGGTTCCCAGTTCTGTTACCTCCTCAATAGCTAATGGGTCATCCATCCCTTTAGTAAATACGTACGGAATTTTTGATCCGCCGTTACCATCCGGGAAAACGGTAGTGAGGTCCTCATCATCATATCCAAAACCTGTTATTTCTGTTGCTATTACATCACTAACTATTGTGCCATAAGGAATTTCCAATTCCGTTGTTTTAACAGTTAAGGTAGCAGGGGCAATGGTTAATGTACCTCTGTCCGTAGCTGGTACAATCGTATAATTGTCCGTAGGATCGTCAGTAATAAATATCTCATATTCACCAACATCCATTTTTATAGGTCCTCCTATGGTATATTGGGTATCATCTCCTCCCACTTTCGTAAAATAGTATGGGATACCACCATCTGCCTCCGGAAAAACAGTAGCTGCATCATCATCATAGGCAAAGGCACCAAAGCCGGGCACTATTACCGGTGTATCGCCATAGGAAATTGATAATACCTCTGGATTAAAAGTTAACTCAGCAGGCTCAATAGTTAAGGTGCCATAGGTGTCGTTAGCCGGTTTGATTAGGTAATTTTTCGGATCTCTGATTTTGATCAAATACGTACCCAGTTCCTGAAGTTCATCTATTTCCAGTTCGGTGCCGTCTACTGGCGTACCATCTTCTTTCAACCTAATGAAATAGTATGGAATGCCACCCTCCTCTTCAGGAAAAACAATAGCCGCTGATTCCTGGAACTCTCCTTCAAAAGCCCACCCATCAAAAGTGGTGGTTATGTCATCCTTGGTAAGTGCTGTTCCATATGGAATTACCAAATTGTCTGTAGTAACTTCAAGGTCCCTTGGTAAAACAATTAAACTGCCAGGTAGATAGGAAATATTGAAGTTGGCAGACATGTCATTTAAATAGGCCCCGGGATATACATAATGGCTT
>JAHEHU010000142.1 GCA_024639765.1 Eudoraea sp. | reverse complement strand
TTGGTAGACACGTTGGACTTAAAATCCAATGGCCATTATGGCCGTGCGGGTTCAAGTCCCGCCTCGAGTACAGATGCAAGAAAAAACCAGCGCAGCGCGCTGGTTTTTTTGTTTCAGCAGGCTTAGCCAAGCTTGCTTGAGCGAAAGCGGATGAAACCAAAAACAGGCATAAAATGCCAGCTTTTTCTTGTTCAAGATGACGTCATGGGACTAACGAGTCCGACAGGACGAGTAATTCCCGCCATAATTTACTTATATACTCACCGAATACAGTATCCCATAGGCTCAAATTACTTTAACATTCCAGTTCAGAATTTTACTCAAAAAGTTCTCCCCGTTCTACGTCAAAGGTTCCATTTTCAATAGTGTTTAGAACAATAACCTGAGGATCCAGACTAGCAGCCACCAAACTAAACGTTCCTTTAATCCTACTATCTGTCACTTCAATTACTGAAACACTACCTTCAATAACATTCCTTGGATTTAGATTGCCAGATTCATTGCAGGCTAAGGGTGAGTTTCTGTAAAAACTCATATCACTTATACCTTCCAAAGTATAGTCACCAACAACAGTTGGAACCTCCAAAATAACTACTACTTTACCCTCCGAACAATTGCGTCCTAAAATTGTTATAAGATTATTAGGGTTTACATATACCTTTGCTTTATCTGGTCGCAGGGATATCTCTTTACCATTAATGATAGCACTCATTTGACCAATATAATTATTACTATCCTTTTCGCAGTTAATGTTTAAAACGGCCATTAAAAGAAAACAAGCGAAGTATTTACTATAATTTTTCATGTTAAGCATAATTTAAAAGTTCTAGCAATATGAATATAGAATTTGCGTGGCATTAGATGTCCGAAATTATATTTACCGTTTTAAACAGGACAACTAACATCAAATCATTTTAGAATATGATTTAAAGGTAGTTTCGTATTTAAAGTCAAGGTATCCCATATTACGTTTCATCTAAAATTTGGAGAAGGAACTAATGAGAATGGTCTAAATTTGATTACTAGCAATTATAGAACCCTTATGTAATATATCAATAAATCACCAAAAACCATTGCGTTATTCTTTGTTTTACTAATAGTATTTAATAGTTGCGTAGTTTATCGTAAATCCCCAACTTCTTTGGAGATAGCATCGCAGGAACGCATTAAAGCAACAGCTACAACTATTAATCAGCAAACCTTCAAGTACAAATACATTACAAATGTGGATGGACAGTTCTACGATGTAAAGTAGAAATCAGGAGAGTTCATTAAGACTCCTTTGAGCGAGGGGACACTGCAAAGGTTGTTCTCCAAAACAAATCCGCTTCCACATTGGGAACTATATGACTAATCACAACACTGGTAGCGGTCTTTTTAATTATTTATTTAGCCTCAGTAAAAGATTTTGGCATGAATTACTCTTTGGACATTGAGTAGATATCATTTGAGACCTCAACTCATCTATTATTAATTCATTTTACATCAATCACTATTAGTTCATATTTCATGTTAGGATTTAGTTAGCATATAATGTGACATAAAGAATCATATCCAAATAATCCATTCCCGGTTTTAGTTCTAAACAATTAATAGGCCTACACTGAGTGGTAACACGTTCTCCTCGAATATCAACTGTAAGTATTAAGTAATCTTCATTTTTCGGAGTGGTAAGTTGTAAATAAAAGGTGCCATCGTTATTAATGGTGGTAGTGCTGCTGAATCTTTGGCCAATAACATTATGGATGTAAATAGCACCTTCGTCTATTCCAGTAATTGTAATAGTTCCTTCGGAAATTGGTTCTTTGTTTGAATAGTTTAGTGCAATTCCTTTAATAGTAGTGACATTTTCATCTTCTTTGACACAACTGTAAACCAACAATGTGGCTATGAATACAATGTAATATGATTTCATAATACATAGGTTTTATACCAAAAATCTCGTTTTAGAAAAAAGGAATGTCCAATAATTTATTTTCAGCACAAACCCGGACATTCATTTATATATCAAATTAAATCTTCTTAGGAATGTTAAAATAATTATCTAGATTTTCAGGCGGGACTCACGAGTCCGACAGGACGAGTAATTCCCGCCTGGAGAATTTAAATCCTCTTTACACATTTGATTACAAGGGTTCTTTAGTTTTATTCCTTGCAATTTACATTCCACCTCAACAAAGAACCATTATTCTTTGTTTAATTCTTTATCGACTAATTGAATTAATATTTTTGTTCTTTTCATTTGAATAGAACATTTCTCCATATTGTTTATCAAACTATATTCCCTTGCTTTCAGCTGTTTCAGCTGTTTCAGCAGAGTATACCTTTGTGTAGGACTTAATTCGTCTAAAAAACTTAATCATACTCTAAGTTAAATAATTCGTTCGCCCGCAAGCGGCTATCTCAACCAAATGTCCACAGGACATTTGATTTTGCATTGCAAAATTAAGTTTCGATACTCTGAAGAATTTTTTCATTGGTTATTGGTTGGTCCCGATAACTATCGGAAATGTATCCCAATTGTCTCGTCTATGAATAGTTCCAATTAATTATGGCTATTGTTGTGTTATATTTCTATGTGGATATATCCCAAGTTTACTTATACTAATTTTTATTTAACCCCTTTGCAGTACGATCTTCTTTGGCAGGAGCCGGTGCTACTTTCTTAGGTTTTACCCTGGTCAACTTCAATACCTCTTCCACTACGCGTTCCATTTGCGGATCGCGACCCTGCATTAACAGGTTAGGGTCGTCCCATACTTTTATATCCGGCCGTACCCCGACGCCTTCATCAAACCATCTTCCATCATTGTAATACAAGCGTGCGCCTGGCACCGTAATGCCTCCGCCATCTATAAGCTGATGCCTTGTGGCAGGACCCACCAGGATCCCAATGGTACGCTCTCCTACAATGGGGCCTGCATCCAATTCTCTGAATGCCCAGGGAAGTCCGTCACCGCCAGATCCTGCCCAACCGTTTATCAGCATACCCATGGGGCCCGTATTGGCCTTCACCGGAAAACCGTGTGCTTTTCCATGGCGCCAATAAAGGTTGTAGATCACTGGCCTTGTCATCAGTTCAAGGAAACGGTCTGCGAGCTGTCCGCCCCCATTAAATCGCTCGTCTATAATGAATCCTTCCTTATCCAGCTGTCCGTAATACATTTTGACCAGATCTAGCTGGCCTCTGCCCCCGGTATTTGTCATATACACATACCCCAGTTTACCATCTGAAAGTTCTTCGACCTTCAACCGGTTTTGCTCGATCCAGTCCAGATAACGGATATTGTCCTCTTCTCCCCTGTTAAGGCAAGTCACAACAACCGATTTTGCATCTTTCAAATTTCCAGTCTTACTCACTTTAAGTAAAACCGTCTGGCCATCGAGCCCTTCGAAGGCCGCATAGGGTTCTTTATTGAATGGAAGCGCCATCCCATTTACAGAATGTATGTAGTCCCCGGCGGAAACATCAACACTTGGGCGATCGAAAGGAGATCTGTTCTCAGCATCCCAGGGAGCAGGCTTAACAATACGTTTGATCTTATAGCCTTTATTGTCCTTTGCCCAGTCAATCCCCAGATACCCGGTGCTTACATTATCCACATCCTCATTGTCTCCTCCAAAGGTGTAGGTATGTCCTGCACTCAACTCTGCGGCAAGGTTAGATTGGAGATAGGTTACATCCCATCGGCTACGGGCATCCTCGATTAAATTCCCATACTGTTTTCTCAGGGCTTCCCAATCTACCTGCTGCATAGCTTCATCATAGAAGAAGTCCCTGTGCCGCCTCCAGGTATCATTGAAGATCTGTCGCCATTCCTCCCTTGGATTGAGTTCCATGACCAGACCCTTGGTGGGAATAGCATCTTTGATCTTTTGATCCGGTTCCGGTTTAATGATCCCGAATTGAGAGCCACTTCTTACTAAAAGGGATTTTCCATCCGCAGTCATCACCACTCCGTTGATCTTGGCCATAATAGATTTTTCTTCCCGTTCTTTCAGGTCGTACAAAAACAGTTCCGGATCGCCACCGGCAGCTCCTGAATTGGGAAACCGGCGATAAACCACCGTGCCTTCAAAGGCCATAAGGTCTCCCAGGTTGCCCGGCTTGGCTGGCATGATGACAAGCCTACTTTCCATATCGTTCCAATCTACTGTAATAGGTTTAGGGGCCTCTTCCTTCTCATTGTCCTTTTTCCCCTTTTTCTTATCCTTTTCATCATTAGGTTCTTCTTTTTCCTCTGCATTCAGCTCATCGTTTTTTGCATTGAGCAAATAAGGGGATTTTTTGCTCAGACTAATGGCTGCGAGTTGTGTGGCATTGGGGTAGATCCAGGTGCCATCTCCCAGGTCACTGTAGACCGCATCAAAGTTCCTGTCCGTAAGAAAAAACAGGTACTTCCCATCCGTGCTAAACACAGGATTGCTGTCATCGTAAAATCCACTGGTAACCTGCCTTGCCTGTTTGCTGGCCAGGTCATAAATAAAAATAGCCTCATTGGCATTTTCCATGCCGATGGAATAGGTAATCATTTTCGAATCGGATGACCAGTTGATGGGATAGCTGTAACGCCCGCCATGGCCATAGTTCCATTCATAATTATCGGCCAATTCAACTGTACTCGTGGCCACATCGATGATGCTTATATCGTTTTTCTCGTCCATATAGGCCAGCTTCTTGCTGTCTGGTGACCAATGTAGGGTATATCCGTATCCCTTATTCCTGGAGGTTATTTTCCTGGCGGGTTGTTCTGTGCGCATTGGTTGTATATAGATCTCATACTCTCCAGATGCATCGCTCCAGTACGCCACATGATCCCCGTTCGGAGACCAGGTGGGGCTATGGTCGAATGCGCCTGAAGAACTGGTCATATTCTGAACAAATCCATCCTTTACCGGAACATTGAACAGCTCGCCTCTGGCTTCAAAGACAATCCGGCTTGCCCCGGGTGAAGCGGTCATATTCATGATCCGTTTGTCAACTTCAACCCTTTTTGCCATTTCGAGGGTAAGATCACTGACCACATTAACGTTTACCTCTTTCGAAGTTTCTGTAGCCAGGTCCATCAGAAAGAGAGTTCCTCCTACTTCAAAGACCAGATCCTTGGGTCCTGAAGAGAGGTAAGTAATGTCAAAGTCCGTGAACTGCGTTACTTGTTTCAGGGCTCCTGAACCCACATCATAACTCCAAATATTCAGACGCATATCATCCGCGCGATCGGATAAAAAGTAAATCTTATCGTTTCCCC
>JAHEHU010000141.1 GCA_024639765.1 Eudoraea sp. | reverse complement strand
TTAAAAATTTACTCCCATAGACCGAAAGAAACTCCGTTAAGGATTCCCCGATCTTTGTTCCACTAGACCATGAATGCACTCCTTTTCCTATTTTTTTTACTATCTCCTTCTCATTGTTTTCGCGCAACATAGGTGTTATATGGGTAAGTTCGGTACTAAAGGTAAAGAACTCCAATTCTTTAAAATACTTTTTTAACACAAGAATATACTTCAACAGGTAAAAACTGTAGGTGTCCATTGAACCACTTACATCTAAAAGGAAGACAACTTTTCGTTTTTCCTTACGCTTTTTTTTATAAGATAGATCTAGCATCCATCCTCCTTTAGGCACACTTTTCCTAATTGTTCTTCTAATATCTATAAGGCCTTTTTTCGAGTTTTCCTGACGACGTTTAAAACGCATACTCATTTGATGAAACAACTCTTCGGCCAATTCTTCCAAACGCTCTTTGTCCGTTACATCTACTTTGGAAAAATCAGTCTGTCGTAAACGCATATTATCATTGGCGCCTTTAGTCTGTTTAGCCTCTTCCTTCTTCTCTTGATTTGGTTTGTTGAATTTTGCTCCTAAAAAGATTATTGTCTCAGTATCCGCTTCTTTCATTTTCTGTTTCATCACCGACTTTCTTTGCTCCAGCTTCTCTTCATAATAGCGGCTCCAAAAACGATTGAACATTTCATCAAAACGGTCAAAATGCTCTTTACGCTTACAATAAATGGATTTGAGGCTGTATTGAAATAGCTTCCGATCCAAGAAATACCCCTTCTCTGAAATCTCGAAAGCATCTCTAGTTTCCTGAGGGCCCAACACAAACTGGCGTTCACGACAATACATTGTAAAATCTATCAATCGCTCTTTAAATGTTTTATCTACTTCCACCATAATGAAGTTCTGAAAGGGGCTTATTAATCAATTGGATATAAAAACTCCTGTACCGTTTTGTTTCTTACAAACTCGATATCGTCTTTGTGTTTTAACACACTACCTATGGTGTTTTTTACAATTTCATCGGTAATTTTCGATTCATTCAACAGCAACAGGGTTTTTGCCCAATCCAAGGATTCAGCAATACCCGGCGGTTTGTTCAGGCCAGATTTTCGCAGGTGGTGAATAAAAGTAACCACTTGGCTCGCCAAATCCTCATCGATATTTGGTAATTTCTTGTGAATAATATCGATTTCTTTTGTTTTAGATGGAAAATCTACCCAATGATACAAACAGCGACGTCGTAACGCATCACTAAGTTCGCGGGTTCGATTGGAAGTAAGGATAACCAAAGGCTTCGAGACTGCTTTTAAGGTACCCAATTCCGGGATACTTATTTGAAAATCCGACAGCAGCTCCAATAGATAAGCTTCAAATTCCTCATCTGCACGATCAATTTCATCTATTAAAAGCACCACAGGTTTCTCAGCACTTATAGATTGCAATAAAGGTCGCTTCAAAACATAATCCATCCCAAAGATTCTACTTTCTATGGATTCCTTATTACTTTCTTGCTCAAAAAGTTTGATATGTAACAACTGTTTTTGGTAATTCCATTCATAAATAGTTGTATTAACATCCAAACCTTCATAACATTGTAAGCGTATAAGGTCCGTTTTAAGATGTGCTGCCAAGGTTTTTGCAAGCATTGTTTTTCCGACTCCGGGATTTCCTTCCAAAAGAAGTGGTTTTTCCAAGTTTTTCAAAAGAAAAATCGAGGTGGCCAGTTCTTCATTCAGGATATAATCATGCTCATAAAAGTCATTAATCAGTAACTCTATTTCTTTATTCAATAATGTAATTTTAAAAAAGCTATGCTTTGACAGCATAGCTTTTGTTTAAAAATTAAGATACTCTTTAAACCGCAGCTTCTGCAGCTTTTAGTTTCTTTGAAAAGTTCGTAACAAATTGTTTGAACAGCTGATTGGAGACCGTGGTTATCAATCGGGAACCGAATTGGGCAATTTTACCATTGATCGTTACATCCATGACGGCATCCAATTTTACTCCGCCATCCGTACCGTCACTAAGGTCTATAGACATTTTCATTTCCGCATTACCCTGTCCTTTTACATCAACACCATTTCCTGTCAATACAATTTTTCTGTTTTCAACGTCGATTTTATCATAAAAGATATCAGCGTCATATTTAGCCCCAATTGGGCCAAATTTCATACCTACCTTTCCTTTATAATGATTATCTCCCACTTTTTCGTCAATGGTTACCCCTGGAACACAATCCATTACTTTTTCAGGATCAATAAGATGATTCCAAACCAATTCGGTTCCTTGTGGCACTTCAAAAGACTTTTCTAAATTTGCTTTCATTTTTCTTTATTATTTTATTTTGAATGCGCTTGAATAGCTTCCCAAACCTTTGCAGGTGTAATAGGAATGTCCAAGTGCTTAATACCCAGCGGTTTAAGAGCATCTATAATTGCATTTGCAATCGCCGGTGGAGCTCCTACAGTTGGGGATTCCGCAACACCTTTAGCACCCAATGGGTGATGAGGTGATGGTGTAATTGTATGACCCGTTTCCCAATGTGGGGATTCCACAGCAGTTGGCACAAGGTAGTCCATAAAGGTACCGTTCAGAACATTTCCCTCATCGTCATATTCAATACCTTCATACATGGCTGGTGCAATCCCTTGTGTAAGACCCCCATGAACCTGACCTTCAACAATCATTGGATTTATGATATTCCCACAATCATCTATTGCTACAAATCGCTTGACATCAATTTGTCCGGTCTCTTTTTCAACCTCTACAACGCAGATATAAGCCCCATTTGGGAAAGTTAGATTAGGCGGATCGTAATAATGCGTTTCCTCGAAACCTGGTTCCATACCTTGCGGGAAGTTTGTATAAGCGGCAAAAGCAACATCCTGAATAGTCTTTGACTTTTCCGGGGCTCCTTTTACGAAATATTTACCAACTTCCCATTCGATATCCTCTTCACTCACTTCCAGAAGGTGGGCTGCAATTTTCTTTCCTTTGTCCCTGAGTTTACGCGCAGCAATAGCCGCAGCAGCACCGGCCGTAGGCGTGCTTCTACTTGCATAGGTACCCAACCCATAAGGAGCTGTATCTGTATCTCCCTCATCTATTTCTATATGGGAATATGGAATTCCGAGTTCTTCCGCTAAAATCTGAGCGTAAGTTGTCTCATGGCCCTGGCCTTGCGATTTAGTTCCAAAACGTGCCAGTACTTTTCCTGTAGGATGTACCCGAATCTCAGCACTATCAAACATGGCAATACCTAAGATATCAAAATCTTTGGATGGTCCTGCACCAACCACTTCTGTAAATGTGGATATACCAATTCCCATCAATTTCCCTTGTTTTCGCTTTTCTGCCTGTTCTTTTTTAATCTCATCATAGCCTACCATATCTAAAGCTTTTTGAAGGGTCAATTCGTAATCCCCACTATCATAACTCCACCCAAGGGGGGAAGCATATGGAAATTGATCTTTTTTGATAAAGTTTTCCATTCTAAGCAAAGCAGGATCTTTATTAATCTCGGCAGCCAGTTTATCAACCATACGTTCGATGGCATGTACTGCTTCTGTCACACGGAAAGAACACCGATACGCAACACCGCCCGGAGCTTTATTCGTATATACGGCATCCAACTCCGCAAACGCATCTGCATAATCATAGGAGCCCGTGCATATAGAGAACATTCCAGTAGGATATTTAGATGGATTTGCAGAGGAGTCTGTATATCCATGATCCGCTAATGTCTTTACCTTAAATGCCTGGATTTTGCCTTCTTTGGTAGCTGCCAACTCACAATCCATGTGGTAATCCCGTGCAAAACCATTTACCAAGTTTTCTGAACGGTCTTCAATCCATTTTACAGGTTTACCAATTAAGAAAGAAGCTGCAATAGCAACAACATAACCAGGATATACGGGAACTTTCCCTCCAAAACCGCCCCCAATATCTGGGGAAATTACTCGTATTTTTTCTTCTGAAAGTCCAACATGCCCGGCTACTAGAGCCAATATGGTTCGAATGGCATGCGGTGCCTGTGAAGTCATATATACTAACATTTTCTGTGTATCCTTATCATAGGAAGCTACACAGCCACATGTTTCGATTGAGGCCACGTGTATTCTTGGAAGATAGATGCGCTCTTTTACTACGATATCCGCTTTTGAGATAACATCATCCGTTTTGGCCCTATCACCACGCTCCCAGTGATAAATGTGATTATCCTTCTGACCTTCCTTGTCAGGGCGCAATAAAGGTGCGTCCTTATCCAAAGCCTTGAAGGGATCTACAATGGCCTGCATAGGTTCATAATCTACTTCAACAGCTTCAGCACCGTCAACAGCAATATATCTATCGGTAGCAATAACCGCACATACTTCCTGGGATTGATGCATTACAGTATCAGTTGGTAATACCATTTGAGTATCGGATAATAAAGTGGGCATCCAGTGCAAATTGTATTCAGCCAAATCATAACCGGTGATAACCGCGAGTACACCGGGAATGGCCAATGCCTTCTCTTTGTTTATGCTCTTGATTTTTGCATATGCATACGGACTTCTCACCATTACCATTGTAAGCATTCCCGGCAACTTAACGTCGTCTACATAATTTCCTTTGCCATGTAAAAATCTGGCATCTTCCTTTCTTTTAACAGAGTGACCCATTCCGCCTACCTCCGCTGATGTTTTACATTTAAACATAATCGTTTCTTTTTATTTTGAGGTTAGACTGATTCTTTTTGAAGTTCTTCCGCAGCTTGCTGCACCGACTTTACAATATTGTTATACCCGGTACATCGGCACAGATTGCCAGAGATGCCCCACCGAATTTCCTCTTCTGTTGGGTTGGGATTATTCTCTAATAAATCAATTGATCGCATGATCATTCCAGGAGTACAAAATCCGCAATGCAGACCGTGTTGATCGTGAAAGGCTTGTTGCATGGGGTGATTTGTACCTTCAGCTGTTATACCTTCAATAGTGGTAATTTCAGAACCATCTGCCCTAACGGCCAGATAGGTACATGATTTTACAGACTTACCGTCCAATAGAATAGTACATGCCCCACAGTTAGAGGTATCACAACCAATATGTGTACCTGTAAGATCCAGGTTTTCCCTTATAAAATGCACCAGGAGTAACCTTGAGTCTACTTCTGCAGTAACACTTTCTCCATTTATTTTTAATGTTATTTTGTGTTTCATAGTAATATTTTTATTTTTTTGCTCTTTGTAATGCAGTATGCAACATACGCTTGGTTATGGTATTTACTATAGCTCTTTTATACGCTTCTGACCCTCTTAAATCTGAAGTTGGTTCACAGTCTTCTCC
>JAHEHU010000140.1 GCA_024639765.1 Eudoraea sp. | reverse complement strand
CCAACCTGGGAACATTTTTTGATAGATCTGGACAAGGCCGCAGAAAGCCAGGACTATTGTGATGAATTAAAGGGGAAGATCAATTCGTATGGCCTGGAGATCACAGAACTTTCTACTCATTTGCAGGGACAGTTGGTTGCGGTGCATCCTGCGTATGATCTAATGTTCGACAATTTTGCTCCAGACCATGTGAAGAACAATCCCAAGGCGCGCACAGAATGGGCTGTAGACGTGGTGAAAAAGGCAGCGACGGCTAGCAGACGACTCGGCATAAAGGCTCATGCAACCTTTTCCGGCGCCCTGTTATGGCATACCTGGCACCCCTGGCCCCAACGACCGCCGGGACTGGTAGAAATGGGATTTCAGGAATTGGCCAAAAGATGGCTTCCCATTCTAAATCATTTTGACAAGGAAGGGGTAGATGTTTGCTATGAGATCCATCCGGGAGAGGACCTTCATGATGGTGATACTTTTGAACGATTTTTAGAGGCCACAGGGAACCACAAACGAGTAAATATCTTATATGATCCCAGCCATTTTGTACTGCAGCAACTCGACTATATTACCTATATAGACCACTATCATGAATTTATTAAATCGTTCCATGTAAAAGATTCTGAGTTTAATCCTACCGGAAAAAAAGGTGCCTTTGGAGGTTATAACGATTGGGGAGACAGAGCGGGCAGATATCGTTCTCTAGGCGATGGACAGATAGATTTTAAGACCATCTTTTCCAAACTTACTCAATACGGATGCGATGTCTGGGCCGTAATGGAGTGGGAGTGTTGTATAAAGAGTCCCGAACAGGGCGCCCGTGAAGGAGCCATCTTTATTCAGGATCATATCATTGAAGCTACTCAAAAAACCTTTGATGATTTTGCAGGGGGAGAAATAGATAAGAACATACTCAAGAAAATTTTGGGAATTTAACACCTATACTATGAAGAAATACTATGTACTGCTGGTAATCGCCAGCCTGTTGCTAACAAGTTGTAAGGAAAAAGAGAAAAAAGAAGAAGAGATGGCCACAGAAGAGATGTCTATGGAAAATGAAAGAGATATGGATGAGAATGATTGGATAGTGCTATTCGATGGCACTTCCTTCGACGGGTGGAAGAGTTATATGAAAGAAGACATGGCAGCAAACTGGCAATTAGAAGATGGGGCCATGGTTTTTTATCCGCCCGCTGAGCGCCCTGAGGGGGAGAGTTACAACATAGTTACAGAGAGGGAGTTTACCAACTTTGTGCTTTCCCTGGAATGGAAAGTATCTGAAGGAGGAAATAGTGGCATCTTTTGGGGAATCAAAGAAGATGCTGATTACGGACAACCCTATGAGACAGGTCCGGAAATACAGGTTTTAGATGATGAGCGGCATCCGGACGCCAAGAATGGAACTACGCACCAGGCAGGGGCACTCTATGATATGGTGGCCCCCTCAGAAAATGTTGTAAAACCAGCAGGGGAATGGAATACATGTGTCATCACTGTAAACTACGCAGCACAAAAAGGGAGTGTAAGTTTGAATGGTACTGAGATCGTTACATTTCCACTAGGTAATGCTGAATGGGATGCTATGGTATCCAAATCAAAATTTGCCACATGGCAGGGCTTTGGGAAATTCCATAAAGGTAAGATCGGGTTACAAGATCATGGGGACGTTGTTGCCTTCAGAAATATTAAAATCAAAGAACTATAAAATGAGAAGAGTTATTTTGTGCAGTTTATTGCTTCTTGTTGTCCTGGCATGTAAAGAGAAAGATGCTGCAGATCCTTTGAAAGACGAGGCAACTGAATTTCAGGGAATAGTATATAAGGAATACTCAGGCCAAGAACCAACCAAGCCTGAGGAAACTGAAGTGTATGAGCCGGTTCCTCCCAAAGTAATCCCTTACGGAAATAAGGGTGTTCCCAGTGATGCCATTGTATTATTCGATGGCAGTTCTTTTGACGAGTGGATGATGGTGAATGACAGTGCTGAGGTGTCCTGGATCTTAAATGCCGATGGGAGTATGAGCGTGAAGGACAAAACAGGGGATATAATGACCAAACAACACTTTGGGGATGTACAGTTGCATGTTGAATGGAGATCACCGGCTGAGGTAGAACGTGAAGGGCAAAACAGGGCCAACAGCGGTGTATTCTTGCAAGGTTTATATGAGGTACAAGTACTGGATAACAATGACAATGATACCTATGTGAACGGACAGGTGGCGGCTATCTATAAACAACATATACCTTTGGCCATGGCCTCAGTACCCAGCGGAGAGTGGAATTCCTATGATATTATTTACCGTGCGCCAGAATTCCATGAAAGTGGATACAAAACCAGATCTGGTACCATTACCGTTCTACATAATGGAGTGTTGGTTCAGGATCATGTAGAAATCAAAGGAACCACTCCTTACATAGGCTGGCCTAAAAACCCACCCCATGGTAAAGGGCCCATACGCCTGCAGGACCATGGGGATAATAGCAGGGTTAGTTTTCGAAATATCTGGGTACGAGAATTACAATAACGGAAGGGTATTAACTGAGATTTGGGCAAGAGAAATTAAGTACCTTTGGCCAAAATAAATACTAATTATGATCCAATCCATGACAGGATTTGGGAAGTATGTTGTACAGCTTCCTACTAAGAAGATAACAGTTGAGCTGAAATCACTTAACAGCAAATCACTCGACCTTAACGCAAGGATGCCTCCGGCATACAGGGAAAAGGAATTGGAATTGCGGAAGATCATTGCAAGTGCCCTGAAGCGAGGGAAGATAGATTTTGGCTTATATGTAGAAATTACCGGAGATGAGACATCTTCTGAGGTAAATGAAGCAGTAGTAAAGCAATACATGAAACAATTAAGGGCAATTGCAGACGGGGATGATCTGCGATTAATGGAAATGGCCCTCAGATTACCCGATACGCTGAAAACAGAAAGGGATGATATAGACAAAGATGAGTACAATGGTATTCTGAATGCCTTGGATGAAGCCTTGAAGGAAATTCAATCCTTCAGGTCTGAAGAAGGGAGCATCCTTGAGAAGGACTTCACCGTTAGATTAGATACTTTGAAATCCTTACTGCAGCAAGTGATGGCCATGGATCCGGAACGTCTGGGAGCAGTTCGCGAAAGGCTGGATAAAGCGGTGGCCGATCTGAAGGTAGATGTAGATGCCAATCGTTTTGAACAAGAGTTGATTTATTATTTAGAAAAATTCGATATCACGGAGGAAAAGGTACGCTTGGAGAATCACCTAAATTACTTTAAGGAAACCATGAGCTCTGCTGATTCCAATGGAAAGAAACTGGCATTTATCAGCCAGGAAATAGGTAGGGAGATCAATACTATTGGTTCCAAGGCCAATTATGCACCCATGCAGCAATTGGTGGTTCAAATGAAGGACGAGTTAGAAAAGATCAAGGAACAAATGCTTAATGTCTTATGAGCACCGGAGGGAAACTTATTATTTTTTCGGCACCCTCAGGAAGTGGGAAAACCACTATTGTTAGGCATCTGTTGGAACAACCAGAACTAAATCTGGCATTTTCGGTCTCCGCCACATCGAGAAGCAGGAGAGGGAAGGAGAAACAGGGGGAGCACTATTACTTCATGAAGCTTTCCGAATTTAAGCAACACATAAAGAACGATGATTTTCTGGAGTGGGAAGAGGTCTACAGGGACAATTTTTACGGAACTTTAAAGAGTGAGGTAGAACGCCTTTGGGCCGAAGGGAAGAATGTGATCTTCGATATTGATGTGGCCGGTGGCTTGCGGATTAAGAAGAAATTTCCGGAAGAAACACTTGCGGTCTTTGTAAAACCACCTAGTGTAGATGAGTTAAAAATACGTTTGAAGAAACGCAGTACGGAGTCTGATGAGAAGATCAATATGAGGATCGCCAAGGCCTCAGTAGAATTGGCCACGGCGCCACAATTTGATAGGATCATAAAAAATTATGACCTGGAGAAAGCGTTAAAAGAAGCCCATCAGATGGTAGCCGATTATATAGGGGTAACGCCTTCTTTCAAAAACAAGGAACCTAAAGGCTAGACCTTTTTAGCGCAGAACATTTCAATTTTCATCCCTATCTTTACGGAGCTCATGAAGCAGATTGGACTTTATTTTGGCACCTTTAATCCTATCCATATTGGTCATCTGGTGATAGCCAATCATATGGTAGAATACTCCCCTCTGGATGAGGTTTGGTTTGTTATAACCCCCCAGAGTCCCTTTAAGACCAAACAGTCCCTTTTGGACAATAATCACCGGTATCAAATGGTTTTTGAGGCCGTACAGGAGTATCAAAAATTAAAGGTAAGTACTGTAGAATTTGATTTGCCTCAACCTAATTACACCATCCATACCCTCCTGCATTTAAAAGAGAAATACGGAAAAGACTATTCTTTTTCCCTGTTATTGGGGGAAGATAATCTTAAGAGTTTTCACAAATGGAAGAACTACGAGCAAATACTCCAACACCATCATTTATATGTCTATCCCAGGATTTCCGGAGGAAGCATTCCGGAACAGTTTAAGAAGCATGCCAAAGTTCATACAATAGACGCACCCATCATGGAGATCTCTTCTACTTTTATCAGGAAAGCTCAGAAGGCAGGGAAGAATGTTAGACCACTGCTACCAGAGGCGGTGTGGAAATTTATGGATGAAATGAATTTTTATCGTTAGCAATGTGGGAATTGCAAAAAAAAATTGGGTCCCGCTTTTTAAACAGAACCCAATATTCCTTGTTTTAGCAATGACTAAATAAAGCCGGGGTATTCTGTAGGAGTTATAGGAACGTACCTATGTCATCTACTTTAACCCTCATTTTTTTGTCACCATTTTTAAGCGTAAGCTTATAGATCTTTTTCGCGCCATTCTCTTCGGTGTATGTAACGCGATAAACATCACTGGTTACGGTCCAATTTGGGAACCTTTCCAATAAGGACGTTTTAACATCATCAGGTAGCGAAATGTCTTTAAATTTTTCGATGGTCCTGATAATTTTACCTTCATTGTCATATTCGGCGACTATTTTTCCATCAGGGATAAAGAAAGATACAGTGTAAAAATCAAAATCATCCCGATAGAAATCAGCTTCCGTAACATCGTAGGACGCAACGGCACGTTCCAAAGTTTTAACCGGTATGGCCGCAGCCTTGGAATCGGTTGCGTTTAAATATTTGAAGTTCATAGGTCTGATGACCACTTCTGAGAGCTCAACAACCTTTACATCCTGGGCAAAGGCTGGGATGGTTAATCCAAGAGCTAATAAACCAAGGATTACTTTTTTCATGGCATTTGAATTAGAGTTAATAATGC
>JAHEHU010000139.1 GCA_024639765.1 Eudoraea sp. | reverse complement strand
GGCTCACTACAGCAAGATCTTAAAGCGGTCCCAAGTACATTTAATTCATTTTTATTAAACATGGCATGATATACCTAAACGGGTCTTCCTTTCAATCGAATATCAATTCTCTTTTTCTTGATGGTTAACCGTTTCATTACATCCATTAATTTGGGATCCTTATTCTTTTTGTAAATTTCGTTGATTGCTAAAATAAGTCGCTTAGCTTCTCTTGAAGCTACCACCCTATCACTCGTAGACATATGACTCATTTTCGTTTTTTCAAACGCCGCTGCTTCTTCTAAAATGTCCATTTTTCTTTTTTCGTTCAATATAATATAAATGTACTTAAACAAAAAATGTATTACAACAATAACGCATTGATTATAATTATTTTAAGATTGTATAAACCTATACTTTTTGGGAAGTCCTGCAAAACAACCATTTGTGATTCTGTTGTTTATATCCCATAAGTCAATAGCGATTGGTTAGTTAAAAAACGAAGATTTCAAAGTTTGACTTCAAAGGCTTAAGGGATATTTGAATTTAAATAGATCCCATAAAAGATCGGATCTTGTTTAGATCACTTAAAGCGGAAAATTTATCACGTCCGTAATGAGTTTCTAATATTAAGAAACTTCAAAAGGCATATAATTTTGTAAGTGCATAAAAATGTAAATAACATAATATTCATCATGCATTTTTTGCATATCACCAGATATGGATCATTAATATGCAGTTTATCCCAAAATTGCAGCATTTTATCCCCTTATTACAGGAATTAGGTCTTATCAACTGATTTTATTAATATCTTGGACGGCGATAGTCCTCCCCGGATTTTGCCTGAATTTGTAACATTGATACGATAACATTTTTTAATTGTATCTTAGTTGTACCTCTTATCTATTTTAAATTAACCTAAGTACAATTCTTGATAGCTTTCATTAGGAAATATTTTCTGACCAATGCTACTGCAAGAATAAATTAAATAGTATGGCAAGGTACAATCTAATAGCAGGTAAAGCCTGAAAAACAGAATTGGTCCTGCCTAAAGAAATACTTCCCCCAGGAAAATAGGATGTGTCAGATTTGCATCCTATAATGTTACAACCAAAAACAATTTGCTAAATGAAGCCCTTCAATACAAAAATTAAATTACATCATATCAGATCACGATTTAGACAATTAGCTTTACTTAAATCTATAAGTCTTTTTATTGTGTTATTTTGGATGGCATTGCCGGTGGCAGCACAAAAAGGAAAGGGAGGTCCCGCGGGTGGTAATAAAGATGTGATTCTTTTCACCTGTATCCAGGATATTGGCAACGGCCTGTTCCGTGCCGAATTTGGGTACACCAACCCTACCAACAAGACTATTACGGTAGACGAAGAAGAGAGTGTTGTTTTCTTAAGCGATAAAGATGATGATGAAAGTAATGGAATACGAAAGATTGTGGGAATCACCACCTTTGAACCGGGCACCCATGATAATGTTTTAGGGGAAGTAGTAGTATTCAATAGCAACGGGCATGCCAAATGGACGGTTACTTTTGGAAGTAATGAAACCAAAATCAGGGCCAACGCGGCCTCTCCGGTCTGTGAAGAACCTTGTGTTGTATGCCCTGTTTTCGGGGGTGCGGGGAAAGCATTCGGTCCGCTGTGGCCCGATGTATTGGCTTTGGCCACCGGCAATGCCGGAGAGAAACCTTCCGACCTTATCTATCAGTTCAATGACGACCAGCAGGAAGTGCTTGTAGAAATTGTACCCAGGGATGGGTACACGCAATCTGTATTGGATTTGCTTGCTGGCACCTTTGGCAGACAAATAGCTGACTTTATAGTAAAGCCGGAAACAATTATAGTAAAAGAGTACGCTACCATTGATGTGTATTTTCCGATCAGTGAATTGATAAATTTAGGTCTTTACGGGGACGATAACGACTTAAGCACTCCGTATATCATTAATTTTATAAGGGCACTACAGCCCCCTATCCTTCAGGTAGGTGCAGTAGACAGCCAGGGAGACGGTACTATGTTGACCAACATTGTACGGGAATCCTTTGTTCTAAGAGATGAAGATGAAAACCCCTTCCCGGTTGATGGAAGCGGTATTACAGTGGGGATTATATCAGACAGCTGGGACAAGGCAGCCCCGGGACAAGCAGCGGAGGATGTGGTGAACGGCGATCTTCCCGGAACTGGGAATAAGTATGGATATCTCACGGAGGTTGACGTTAGAATAGATCTTCCCGGTACAGGTACAGACGAAGGCCGCGCAATGGGTCACATCATAAGTGATGTAGCCCCCGGGGCAGCATTAGGCTTTAGTACCGGCGTACGGTCTCCCAGGGATATGGCCCTGGCCATAGATAATTTTGCAGATGACGGCTATGACGTTGTAACAGACGATGTTACCTACCCATTAGGACCTTTCTTTGAGGACGGTGAGATATCACAAGCCGTTGAAAGATTTACGGAACTCGGGGGTACGTATGTTACAGCTGCCGGAAATTTTTATGACAATGCACATGTTGATAATTTTTTAAATTCGGGCAACTCCGTAGTACTCCCTGATTTTCTTCCGCCAGGAACAACAGCCCATGTTTTTGATGGCGACCAGGATATAACACAAGCGATAACCCTGGACATTGGCACCTATTATCTTGTTTTGCAGTGGGATCAGCCACTGGCCTCCCAGGATAATAGCTCGGGCGCAGAGACCGATCTGGACATATATGTATTGAATAATTCAGAGCAGGTGCTGGTGAATACCAATTGGGAAAATTTAGAGGGAGACGGGTTAGAAGCCATGGTATTTCAGTCTTTTGCTGACGACGCCCCTGCCAATATAATGATTACCAGCGCAAACGGCCCTGCACCTCCCGGCCTGGCCTTCCGCTATATTATTTTTAAAGCTAACGGCCTGGATGTATTGGAATACAAACAAGATGGGGCTCCTACCGTCAGTGGTCAGGGTATGAGCACAAAAGCAATAACCGTTGGTGCCGTGAATTACACTGAGGTACCTCTTCCTTTGGATGAGTCGTTACCTATAGAGCCGAGAGATTTTTCTTCCTATGGCGGTGATCGGGGAGATGGTATAATCCTGATAGATATTTTGGGCCCGGACGGGGTAGACCATAATTTACCGTTTTTTGGTACTGACACGGATGGGACCGATTTTAAAAACTTCTCTGGGACCTCTGCAGCCGCTCCGCATGTGGCTGGGGCTTTAGCGCTGGTTCTATCCACCGCACTTCCGGAGGGCCCCTCCTGGTACCCGGACGGACTGCCCATTGATGCTTTGCAATTATTTCAGGCTAATACCACCCAGGTAAACGGATCGGTTGATAAAGTTGGAAGCGGTCTGATTAACGCTGAAAAAGCCTTTAATCAAATTGCGGCGCAAACGGCCGTGTTAACAAGTTTAACTCCAGGTGAAGGAGAACTCAGCGTTGATAATGTTGAGGTAACTATAAACGGGAAATATTTTCCTGAAGAACTTACGGTTAATTTTGGTGATGGCACAGAAGACATACCTTTGACTCCGATTTCCAGTTCGGATACCGAAATCATAGTAACCGTTCCGCCTTTTGTTGGGAACCCGAATCTGTCCGTGTATACCGAACCCAATACAACCTATTCCTCTAGAGGTACTGGAGGGGGCGTATCCAATTCCCTACCAATATTTGACGATGGCACCATTGCCATTAATATTATTGCGGAGGATCTACCAGGTGTAGAAGGAGATCCCATTACCTACGGAGATACATTTACGTATGCATATAGGGTTGAAGGACTTCCGGATGGGGTAGTAATCGGCGAGGATTTGCCTCCGATTATTTTGACATCCGGTGCAGATCCAGCACCTGAAGATGATATGCCTCACTTTCCAAATGTGTTTAACTACGTAATTACCCCGGCCTTTGATGAAGAAAATTCCACGCAGCAACAACGGGATAACTTGAATGCATATCGGGTCAAAAAGGTAAGCGGGCTCTTACGGATTACTCAAAAAGAGCTTGCCATCACCCCTGAGGAACCCGATGATATACTCACCTATGGAGATGCCATAATCCTTGGCCTGAATTATGAATATGATGAAACCAATATAGCGCCTGATAAAAGAGGTCCATTCAGAACTCTGATAGAACAAAGCCACGCAAATGACTTTTTTGATATAAACACCCTCGCCTTTATCAACCGCTTCAACGCCGTGGTCAATGGCGAAGATGTAGATTTAGATGCAGTTTTAGGGGAATTGATGGGAGGCAGTTGGATGGGCACTGATAATACCCTCACGAACCGCTTTAACGCTGTGGTGAATGAAATGGACCTGGTTAATCTGGATATAGAGGATTTTACAACATTTAACAACCGCTTTAATGCGGTGGTGAACACAGATCCAGCGTTAAACCGCTTTAATGCGGTAGTGAACGGCGAAGGCTTACTAAACAACGCTGTCGGCATTAACAACCGTTTTAATGCGGTGGTAAATGGTAGCGGCCTGGGAGACGATGAGAACGATTTTAGCAAGATTTTTGCTATTCTGAATGCCGATGATGAACCTGCACCCGATGATGTGACCACTCTAATTCAGTTTTACGCCTTAAACCTGATCACAGGGCTTGATGTAACCGGCACGGCAGAGGGGCAACGGCCGTTTCACAACTCCTATCCTGGGGCCTTTTTAGACCCCATTGCAGCTAATTTCAAAACTACCTATGAATCCAGCACCTTCGAGGTAAAGAATAAGGCAAAGCTAATAGTAACTATAACTCCGGGCGATCTGATTATTAACCAGGGTGAAGACATTGATACCTCTCTGATTAGTGCTAACATTGAGGGGTATGTATATAAGGAAACACCGGAAGATGTCTTCCCAACAGGCATTCGTTATAGTTTTAAAAATGCAGATGGAGAAGCGTATACTCCTGGCGCATCGGGCATCTTCTTTATTACAATAGATGAACCTGAGAAGAATTATGAGATATCTGAAGAATTAAGCCAGTTTGGAGTATTGTATGTAAATCCAACTGATAATCTCCGAAAAATAAGGACCTACCTGGATTGTGTAGAAGAAAATTTCAGTGATCCTGATGGTTTATTTTACATTGCGCATTACCGCTATGAGAACCCTAATGAAGAAACCATTTATATCGCCGAAGGACCGGAGAATCAGTTAACAGGGCCTGCTGCGCTAAGCGCTATTGGGGAACTGCCCTTTATCTTTTTACCGGGGCAGGGTACCTTCCAGATACGGTTTGATGGAAATACATTAAAATGGGAACTCACAAGCAGGGATAGCACACATAAAAGTTCTACGACTTCGAATGCGAATGCAAATTCTAACAGGTGTA
>JAHEHU010000012.1 GCA_024639765.1 Eudoraea sp. | reverse complement strand
CCCCAGGCAATAGGAGTTGAGAATTGTTTACATTTATTCCATAAAAGATCCGTACTACCATGAAAAAGCTTTTTACACTTATTACTATTTTTTGTATTGGGTCAATGGCCTATCCACAGGCCGATATTGCATTAAAATCACAAGTAAGGCATGCCATTGATGAGTTGATACAATTTATTGCCATTCCCAACGATGCTCTGGAAACAGCAGATATAAATCGCAACCTAAACTGGCTCACACAAGAATTCAATAAGCGTGGTTTTAATACCTCTGTATTGCCCACAGAAGGGCAGTCCTTGTTCTTCGCTGCCTTACCTATGGTAGATGAAAAACCTACCATTCTTTTCTACATGCACTTTGATGGGCAGTCTGTAGATCCTTCCAAATGGAATCAACCCAACCCGTATAAAGTTGTTCTCAAGGCACCTGAGGCAGATGGTTTTACCATAAAATCGGTTGAGGACCTAAAAGATGATATTGATTACGATTGGAGGCTTTTTGGCAGGTCCACTTCAGATGATAAAGGTCCGATAGTTATGTTTTTAAATGCCATCGATCTTTTAAAAAAGGAGAATAAGGAACTTTCCTTCAACGTAAAAGTCATACTGGATGGCGAAGAAGAGAAAAGCAGTAAACCATTGCCAAAAGCAGTAAAAGTTTACAAGGACCTTTTGGAGGCAGATTTTCTGATTATCAATGACGGGCCGGTACATTCTTCGGGAAAACCAACGGTGGTATATGGATGCAGGGGAATTACCTCGGTTAGCCTAACGACCTATGGACCGGAATATCCGCAACACAGTGGTCATTATGGGAATTACGCACCCAATCCGGGATTCCAACTGGCTCAACTTCTGGCTGGCATGAAAGATGCCAATGGTAGAGTAACCATACCCGGATACTATGATGGCATCACAATAGATGCTGCTACAATGGATGTCTTGAAAAGTGTACCAGATGATGCCACCGCTATCAATGAACATCTGGCGGTCAACACACCAGAGAAGGTAGGCGGTTTTTACCAGGAAGCTTTACAATATCCTTCCCTTAACATACGGGGTCTTGGATCAGCCTGGATCGGTGAAAAAGCCAGGACCATAGTGCCGTCAACCGCTACAGCCGAGATAGACCTTAGGCTGGTACCGGAGACAAAGGGTGACAGGCTGAAGAATCTCGTAAGATCTTATATAGAAAAAGAAGGATTTTATATTACCGATACGATTCCAACCTATGAAGAGCGAATGACACATCAAAAAATACTAACCTTAAGAGAGGGCTCTGTGACAGACGCGTTCCGAACAGATCTGAATAATGAATATGGAACGTTTTTGGTACGTACACTGGGTGACGCTTTTCAGGAACCTGTAGTGCAGATACGAATTATGGGCGGTACAGTACCTATTGCTCCCTTTATTAATGAACTTAAGATCCCCGCTTTCATTGTGCCCATGGTAAATCCTGATAACAATCAACACAGTCCCAATGAAAATCTTCGAATAGGACAGATCGCTTATGGCATTAAGACGTTTTATCACCTGATGAGCAGCCCATTATAATCTTCCTATTTTAGGCAAATACTGATCAGATTTAATTGATCAGCAATTTATTTTGCAGTTCTCCCTGTTGATTATTTGTAGTACATAGATTCTGTTAAAAGAGAATGAACATTGTACCAGTAGACTTTAGATGTAAAATCACTCTTTGTGGAAACCTTGGCCAATTCATTTTTTGCATTTTTGGCCAATTCTTTCTTTTCTCCAGCACTTTTATCAGCTAATGCAACATAGCCCATTTTCCAGGATTCGAAGATCCTGTTTTCTGTATATCCCGTGGAAAGGACCTCAGTTTCTGAATGCCTTGAGTCTTTTTCTATTTTTCTATACAATTCATCAACCGGATCTTTTTCACCTTCCAAAAGTTGAAGGAAATGGCCCCTGTCATATACAAGGCATCCTGTGATTCCCATCTTTCCATTAAATTCGTTAGCTTGATCTATGATCTCCACTATCTCTTCAGGTTTTAACCTAGGTAGGGCCTTAGAGCGGTAGATAAGTTGATAAACTTTATTATCCATTAAAAAAATTTAATATCGGCACATCTTGTATCAGGCTGAATTTCTGCTCGCGTTGATATTTCCATAGAGAGAACGTGTTACAATTTTCTCATAAACGTCTTTGTACTTGGTTCCCTGGCCAATCTTTTGGAGCGAATATTGCTGAATAACCAATAAAGGGAGAACTATATTTTCCCTGATCTTAACAGATTCCCTTGAAACAGCCTCGTTTTCCATCAAGATCTTAAAATTACTGATTTTGAGTAACATCTTTTTCGATAACAAGTATTCCTCATAAAGGATCTGCCAAAAAGAGCCATACTTGGGATCTTCTTTCATATAGGCAGTAAGTTCAAAATAGGATTTGGAAAGAGACATCATACTGTTGAGCATCAACGCTTCAAAGAAAGGCACTTCTCTATACAGTTTTTTGATATCCTTTAACCTTCCCTTATCTGCCAGGTTTTGCAGAGCTGTTCCAATTCCAAAATATCCCGGTACGTTTTGTTTAAGCTGACTCCATGACCCTACAAAGGAAATGGCCCTTAGATCGGACAATTCCAGTTTTGCCTTCTTTCCCCTTTTACCAGGCCTGCTTCCTATATTGGCCTTCGTATAATATTTTAAGGTACTCCTATTTTCCAGATACGGAATAAACATTGGGTGCTGTTTCAGCGCATCGTACTTATTGAAGCTTAACAGTGACAATTCTTCCAATAACTTCCTAGACTCTGTACTTATTACGTTCTCTTTCCCAAAAAGATTATTAGAGAGTCCGGCTGTAAGCAATTGTTCAGAATTATGGATAAAATGGTCCTTGGTTCCATAGGTGCTTGTTATTGTCTGCCCCTGTATAGTTAGTTGTATCTCATTGTTGGCTATATCTTTGGTCTGAGAAGCATAAAATCTGTGTGTTTTACCTCCCCCACGTGCCGGCGGGCCTCCTCTGCCATCAAAGAAAAGCGCTTTTATACCATGCTTAGAACAAACTTTGGACAGCGTTTCCTTGGTCTTAAAAATCGACCAGTTTGCCTTGAGATAACCACCATCCTTAGTACCATCCGAAAATCCAAGCATTATGGTCTGCTTTTGTTCTCTTTGTTGGAGGTGCCTTTGGTATTCCGGCAATGAGAACAAGGTGTTCATGATCTCTTCTGATCGTTCCATCCCGATCATGGTTTCAAAAAGGGGTACAATATCGAACGAGATTTCCTCAGCCGTATATCCACACCACCGAAACAGGGCGTGAACAAAAAGAACAGAAAATATATCCTCAGAATTACTAATGATATATCTGTTACAGCCATCTTCTCCGTTCTTAGCTTTAATGGCCTTTAGCTGTTTTATGTTGCGTATGGTATCCTTTGAGATATCATCCTTAAAATCATCTGCCCTAAGCTGTATGTTTTCATGTAATAAGATCTTCATAAGTTCGGTATCTTCCAATTCTGAAAGGGCACCTTTGATATACCCGTTCTTTTGAAGGATCTCTTCGATTAATTGATAATGTTTGCTGTGATCCTGACGAATATCGAGGGTAGCGAAATGGGTCTTAAAAATGCGAACCTTATCCATTAATTGTTCCAGTTCCTGACCGTATAATCCCTGGTATCTCTCATCGAGCGTTTCTTTGATTCCCATCAATGAACCAATGATCTCCTCATAACCTAATACCTTCTCGGCATTGAACATGGCGGTATACAGTTCCTGCTGCAGGTGGTTCAGGGGTTCCTGAAGTGCTTTAAAAGTGAGTTTCTTGCGTAGTTTTTTCAGATCGTTGTAATAACACTTCATCAGTGTTATCCGAAGCTCATCTGCAACGTCCCTGGTAATGGCGGCTGTAACAAAAGGATTGCCATCTCTGTCGCCTCCGGGCCAAAAACCCAGCTTTAAAATATTATAATTCTCAAAATTCTCTTTTCGTACATTGGCGCGGATGTAGCTGTACAACTCTCCCACAGCATCATAATAAATGTGTCTGAGGATATAAATGATATTCTTGGCCTCTTCCAGCGGTGTAGGTTTTTTTGAATTGATCAGTGAAGTAAGGCCCAACTGTTGTAATACCAAATCAATATCGTTGATCTTATCATCCAGAATAAGTTGCCGCAACTCCTCAATAATATCGAGTACCGCAGGGGTATAGAATTGAGTGGGATGGGCCGTAAGGACTATTCTGGCACTGAAGGTTTCCAATTGCCTGGAAATTTCATTCCATTTCTTTTTCTTATCTACGAGCTGAAAGTAATCCTTTATAGTACGTGACGTACTCAACTCGTGCAATTTTGGAAAAGCAGCATCTTCCACACTGTCATATAAAACCACTTGCCGTTCTACATACTGTATGATCTTGAACATAAAATCGATCTTATCCTGTTCCGAATCTATATTGGCAAAGGTCCCAAAGAAATGGTCGAGGATCTGCTGTGGGTTCTGACCAGACTGAAGTCCTTTTTCGCATCTGTGATGAAGCAGCGGGATCAACATCCCCACATTCTCAATATTTTGGTAAGGAAGGTTTAGAAACAAGCTATTGTATATATAGAACTTGTTGGTAACCAGTTTTTTAAATTCTTCTAATCGTTTGGTTTGTGGCATATATCTCTATTCTCTTCAAAATGGGCAACAAAGATCGAAAATTGACCAATGTTAATTTAGGGTATAAATATCCATATTATTCCCGTAGACTAAGGTTTCCATACCCGAAATAACAAAATAATCTATCCTGACAACAAAACCAACACCCTTTACAACATACTTTCTTCCAAAAAGGAGATCTGGCATATATTGCATGAGTAATAATACATTACCGTTTTTCATTTTCATATAGTGTTCTCGTAAAGGGGCCTTGTTCTGCGACAAGGCCCTTTTTAATGTAGCCTAGAAAAAGGGTTGATATTGTTGGACCCTAAAATCGAATGTATTAAAATTCGGATTATCTTCTTTCATTTTCTTGTAAAGCGCCATACCACCTACAGCCCTGTTGGCAGCCCCAGATGGCGCAGTTAAAGAAACTGTCCTTATTACTCTGGAAGGCGATTTTAAACTAAATTCATGGAATCTGGGTACCTCATCAGAAATACTTCGCAAAGTAATATTATGCTTCCTTAGATGTTTCCTAAAAAGATATTCCGGACCGTTCAGACTGTTACCCCCGGTAAACAAAAGGGTATGTATCTTGGTGTATTCCTGTAAATACCCAATAATATTCCTGAGTTGGACGTCTTTCATTCCTATATCGGACGCATCTATTTTACTCCGTTTGGCACGGGCCACAACATCGCAAATAGCAATCTTACGGGCTCGTAAGAATTGCATTCTTTCATCAATAGCTTTTTCTGTGGTCTCGTAACTCAGTGAAAGATCAAAAATCTGGTCTAAGATGGGCCAAAGCTGTCCATCCCTGCTGCCATAGCAGAAATTAACATCACCTGGCAACAACTCTCCCTGTGTAAATCTGGGAGGAGGCAAGGTTCCCACGATCATTTTGGTCGCTTCGGGAAAAAGAAAAGGTTGGTATGGATGAATATGGTGGAACAATAGATAGGGGTCTAAAAGGCAATGTACTATTTTTAGACCTATCAGCCAATTAGCCTTTTAGTTTCTTCTTTGCCCTTTTCGTGTACTTTTTATATCTTAAAGTAAATTTTAATCATGGGAAAAGGAGACAAAAGCAGCAAAAGAGGAAAGATCGCAAATAAGTCTTATGGAGTACGCAGACCACGTAAGATCAAAAAAAGGCCATCGCTGGAAGAAAAAATTAATATTAAGGGTAAGACTTAATCAATTTTGAATTCCAAGGTGATCTGTCCTTCATCATTCACATTTAGTTCGTAAGTGTATAAACCTATGGGCAATACTTCTTCACCTACAAAATCAATGGGTTGCAAAACAAATACTTCTTCGCCGGCGGTTATTTGGATATAGGCATAGGAGTATGCAATTTCGAATTCCTGATAGTCAGAATATGAATCTGGGTTTACCGCTTCATACACATTCTCTTCTCCGCCTACTATGACCTCATCAAAGACTAAAGAGCTTATATTTCTTACACGGATATTAATAGAAGTTAGATCATCGTCCCTGTCTGAGCAGGCTGTTGTCATGATACAAAAAGCTGCAAATAAAAATATCAATCGTTTCATAGAAGTGTATTAACCAGATGTAATACTCTTAAAACGATCGCAATTCAAAAATATTCTATCGGATAAATACGGGTTGGTGTTCCTTCAGGGTGTGTTCTTTGCTGAACTGGTAATCATTTCCTGAAAATCCACGAATATCATCGAGGGTCTTTGCGTTGGCGTCAATAAGGTATCTAACCATCGCTCCTCTGGCTTTTTTAGCAAAAAAACTTATTACTTTTAAATTATCATTTTTCCAATCCTTGAAAATTGGCGTAATAATTGGTCCCTTTATATTTTTTGAATCCAGGGCCGAGAAGTATTCATTACTAGCGAGATTCACGAGTATTTCATCTTCCTCCAACTCCTCATTTAATGCGTTGGTAAGGGTGGTCTTCCAGAATTCGTACAAATTTTTCTTCCTTCCAATTTTTAATGAGGTACCCATTTCCAAGCGGTATGGTTGAATAAGATCTAGTGGTTTGAGTATACCATAGAGCCCAGATAAGATTCTCAGGCTATCCTGCATTTTTGCTATTTTGTCTTGCTGTAAAGTATACGCATCTAATCCCTGATAGACATCTCCGCTAAAGGCATAAATAGCTGGCCTGGAATTCTCTGGCGAAAAGGGTAATTTAAATTGCTGATTGCGTTCCCAGTTAACCTCTGCTAATTGAGAAGAAATATCCATTAAACGCATAAGAGACCTTGGACTCTTTTTTACCAGCACCTTGTTGATCCTTTCCGATTCCTGTAGAAAAGCAGGCACGGAGAATTGGGCTGTAGGTAATTTTGTTTCAAAATCGAGCGACTTCGCTGGTGAAATTACAATCTTCATTATCGACAATTTTCCACGAAAATAAGAAGGAAATATGATACTTTGTCCAGGCTCTTTCTAATTGTTTTTGATAGGCCTATTGAAAGTACTTATACTACTGACTATGTTTAGAATAATGCCTCCACTTATCTATGCATAAACTCATATCTTCAGGAAGTTCTGAATTGAATTGAACTTTTTTACCACTTACCGGATGAACAAAACCGAGGGTCTTTGCATGAAGAGCCTGTCTTGGCAATATTTTAAAACAATTATCCACAAATTGCTTGTACTTGGTAAAGGTGGTGCCTTTTAAGATCTTATCACCACCATATCGTTCATCATTGAAAAGTGTATGCCCTATATGTTTCATATGTACCCTTATCTGATGGGTTCTTCCTGTTTCCAGGACACAGGAGACCAGGGTAACATATCCGAGCCGTTCCATGACCTTGTAGTGAGTTATGGCCTCTTTCCCCTGATCTCCTTCTACAAATACCTGCATTTGAAGTCTGTTCTTAGGGTTACGAGCAATATGTCCTTCTATAGTTCCCTCATCTTCTGTAATATTACCCCATACAAGAGCCACATACTGCCGCTCACTTGTCTTGTCATAAAATTGTTTGGCCAAATGGGTCATGGCCTCATCTGTCTTTGCGATCACCAGAAGTCCGGAAGTATCCTTGTCTATTCTATGCACCAGCCCGGGTCTACCACTGGCGTTCTCCGGAAGGTCTTTGTTGTGATAGGCAAGTGCATTCAACAAGGTGCCCGAATAATTTCCATGTCCCGGATGCACTACCATACCGGCAGGTTTATTTACTACCAATACCACCTCATCCTCATACACAATGTCTAGAGGAATATTTTCTGGTGTTAAAAGATGTTCATACGGGGGGTGTTCAAACAGGACACGAACGTCATCACCAGCCTTTACCTTGTAATTCTGTTTAACTACCTTGCTGTTCACCCATATATTACCACCTTTGGCTGCCTGTTGAATTTTATTTCGGGTAGCATTTTCAATGAAGTTCATCAAGAACTTGTCTACACGCAGTGGTTCCTGACCCTTGGAGGCAGTAAATCGGTGATGTTCAAAAAGATCATCTTCGGCAGGGTCAGCAGGCTGATAGTCATCCATATGGCTATTCTGAATCTGCTTTGATCATCGCCCGGCCGGGAATGGTGCCATTTCCGCAGATGAGTTCTATTTTTGAAGTCTTTGGTAATTTATCCCCGGGACTAACATTCTTTCCCTTAAATTTTGCGTAATATACCATATCCTTCCCCAATTCATCTATATAGGTCACCCTTTGCACGTCCAGGCCAACTGCTCTTAACATGGAGGTAGCGTTACGTTGTGTTACCTGAACTATATTGGGAACGGTTACCTTCTTATATCCTGAAGGATTAATAGTGATGTAGATCTTGCGATTCTCCTTTACCATATTTCCGGCAGGCGGATTTTGTTCTATAATTGAGAATCTTGGATAATCCGGGTCATAATTGGCAGAATCTAGCACTTCGTACCGCAAGTTTGCGTTGTCTATGGCGTCACGCATATCGGTGACAGACATTTTTGAAAGATTGGGCACTTCTACCAGTTCTCCGTGATGGGTTGACCCCTTGAGCCACTGCAACGCCAGCCATGATAATACAATAATAGCGACCATGGCGAGACCAAGATTGATCAGCAGCGTCTTACTGCGAAGAAAATTTAAAAAATTCCTCATAAGTTTACTTTATAACCAGACAAAGATAGGAAACCGAATGCTTTTTTCTTTACTTTGAGTTTGATATCAGTAGTCCAAAGATCATGAATCAAACTTCGCCAGCATACAAATGAAATTGAATATTGCAATCATTATGGGCGGCTATTCAAGTGAGCATCAGATCTCCTTACTCAGCGGCCAAAATGTATACCAGCACTTAAGCAGGGATAGATATTCGCCATACCGAATCTTAATATCTACGGAAAAATGGGTCTGTTTAGACGATTCTGATAAGGAATTTAAGGTTAACAAGGAAGATTTTACAGTGAACATGGGCGACACAAAGATCTCCTTTCATTGCGTGTTCAATGCTATTCATGGAACACCTGGTGAAGACGGACTTATGCAATCTTACTTTAAATTACTGGGGTTGAGACAAACTTCATGCGGTTATTATCAGGCGGCTTTAACGTTTAATAAACGAGATCTGTTAAGTGTCCTAAAACCATATGGGGTAAAGGCAGCTACCTCGTTCTATCTAAATGAAGGAGATATAATAAATGAAGATGAGATCATTAAGAAAGTAGGTCTGCCATGCTTTGTTAAGGCCAACAAGGCCGGCAGTAGTTTTGGGATCTCCAAGGTCTACAGTAAGGATCAGCTCTTACCGGCAATTGAGAAAGCGTATAAGGAAGACAGCGAGATCATCATTGAATCCTATTTAAAGGGAACAGAGGTCTCAGTAGGTGTAATTACGTATAAAGGTAAAACCAAAGTATTGCCCATTACAGAAATAGTCACTGAGAATGATTTCTTTGATTATGAAGCAAAATATGAAGGAAAGTCACAGGAGATCACACCGGCCAGGATTTCAGTAACGGAAAAAAGAAATGTAGAGCATATTGCCAAACTTGCTTATGAGGTGCTAAAAATGAAGGGGTATACACGCAGTGAATTTATTTTGATCGATACCATTCCGTATATGTTGGAAATGAATACTACACCGGGGCTTACCGAACAAAGTATTTTACCGCAACAAGCCCGGGCAGCAGGAATATCATTGACCGAACTTTTTGATAGTGCCATTGAAGAAGCTTTAGACTAAAAATAAGTACCTTTATTCTTAAAACCAGCCCATATATATGAGACGTGCTATCTTCCCGGGTTCTTTTGATCCTATTACCTTAGGACATTTTGATATTATTGAACGGGGAACGCAACTTTTTGATGAGATCATTATTGCCATTGGAAGCAATGCTGATAAGAAGTATATGTTTTCAGAGAAGCAACGGAGGTCCTTTATAGAAAATGCTTTCAAAGGGGAGAAGAAAATTAAAGTGGATACCTACACTGGTCTTACTATTGATTTTTGTCAGAAAGTAAATGCACAATTTATTTTGAGAGGGCTTCGTAATCCGGCCGATTTTGAATTTGAAAAGGCCATCGCTCATACCAATAGAAAACTATCAGGAATTGAGACGGTATTTTTGCTAACCTCATCGGGAAAATCCTACATCAGTTCTTCTATTGTTCGGGATGTGATCCGAAATGGCGGTGATTATACATCACTGGTTCCTGATACGGTAAGGTTATGATTGGATTTTCCGCTAACCTTGATGGCTCTTACATATACACTCTCCAAAATTCAACTTTTCTAACTAAAGTATTTTTCACATAATCTTTTTGTAAGTTTTTTCTTACTTTAGTGATGTATTTGCTTACATTCCATAGAATAATGTACGCACACAACGAGATTTGACCGGTTCACAACAATCATTAAATAATGTTGAATAATCAGAATACATTAGTAAGAAATTACAACAGAATGTTGCGTGGAACCCCTACAGTAACCTTTGACTACCTCATTAGACAGTTGCCAACGGCAACTGCCTTTATTAATAAAAAATTTGAAGTAGAATTTGTTTCTGACAAGTGGATCAAGGATTTTGATTTTGAGAAGACCCAAGTTATTGGGCAATCTATCTATGCCCTTTTTGAGGAGATCAGCGAAGAATGGGAACTGGTGTTAAAAAAGTGTCTCAAAGGAGAAAAATCAGACAAGGGAATTCACCGACACTTCGATAATGACAAGAATGAACACTGGTTCGAATGGCAGAATATTCCATGGTACGACGAAAAAGAGAATATAATTGGGGTTATTCTTCAAACCGAAGATATCACCAATAGGGTTACACTGGAACTCCGGGCAGAAAAATTAGCAACGCTACTAGATACACAATCTGAGGTAACTGATGTTGGGAGCTGGGAATACGACGTTGAACGCAACAGTCTTCATTGGTGTGATACTACCAAGAAGTTACACGATGTGGTCTCCTCCTATGAACCAAACATAGATACGGCAATAAACTTTTATAAGGAAGGGTACAGCCGCAATACAATTGCAATGGCCGTGGACAGGGCCATACAATTTAAAGAACCATGGGAAGAGAAATGCCAACTCATTACGGCTAAAGGGAGAGAAATAACGGTTATAGCCAAGGGTAAACCAATTTTTAAAGAGGATAAATTTATTGGCCTGGTTGGTGTCTTTCGGGATATAACCCCTTCCATTATGTCCGAAGAAAAGACCAAACAACAAGAGCGTCACTTCAGTACCATCTTTAATTCGTCTTATCAGTTTACCGGCATCCTGGATACCCAGGGAACTTTTTTGGAGATAAATAAAACTGCTTTGAAATTCTCCGGTCTAAAATCAAGTGATGTTGTAAACAAAAAATTCTGGGATGCCTACTGGTGGCCTATCCCGGATATGGTAAAAGACGGGCTTAAGGAGATTATCAAAGCCGCTGCTCAAGGTGAGACCATGCGAAGTGAGATCGTTGTTCTTGACAAAGATAAGAACCCGATTCCGGTAGACTTTAGTTTAATACCGGTCTATGATGAAAACAATCAGGTCGTCTCTTTGCTAGCGGAAGGCAGGATGATTAAGGAAATGTTTGAGGCTCGTAAAAAACTGAAGATAAGTGAGCAGAAATTCCGGGCCCTATATGAATTATCCCCTACCAGCTATATTCTAAGCGATTTTGAAACAGGTGAGATTCTCGATTTTAATACTGCATTTGAAGAGACCACAGGCTATAACAAAGATCATATTGGCTCTTTAAAGGTTCAGGATATTCTGGTTACTGTTTCCAAAACGCAATTGCTCAGGATTAAAAAAGAGATTGAGAGCAACAATGCTTTTGGACCGGAAGAACAGCAATATATTAGAAAGGACGGTACAAAATTCCCCGTTTTGGTAAGTGGATCCCTGGTAGGAAACAAAAAAGGAAGAAAACTCTTGTGGTCTACTGCTCAAGACATTTCTGAAAGCAAATTAAAAGAGATTCAACTCAAGGAAGAACAAACTTTGTTAAGGACCTTGATAGACAATCTGCCGCTTAACGTATTTATTAAAGACCTTGATTCTCGAAAGATATTGGTCAATAAAGCAGAATTGGATTACATGGGCTTTAAAGATCAATCTGAGGTTCTGGGCAAGACCGATTTTGATCTGTATGACAAGGATGTGGCTGAAATTTCCCGTGCGGAAGATGTTAAAGTCATGAAATCGGGTAAACCTATGTTGGGTGTTGAGACCATCAATATTAAAAAAGATGGTACTATAACTACCTTTCTCACTTCCAAGATTCCACTCAGGGGTGATAAAGGGAACGTTAAAGGACTCATTGGGATCAGCCTGGATATATCCGATCTGAAACGCAAGGAAGAGGAGTTGCATGACCTGATCAACGTTACCTCCCATCAGAATAAAAAATTGATAAATTTTGCTCACATTGTATCTCATAATTTAAGATCGCACACCGCTAATTTCTCAATGCTCTTAGACTTCCTTGTAAGTGAAACAGATGCGGAGGAGAAGAACAGGATCATAAAAATGTTGATGGAAGCCTCTGATAATTTACTGGAAACATTGGAAAATCTTAATGAAGTGGTTGCTATCAGCACCAAAATAAATCTTGATAAGAAATCCATAAATCTCAGTGAGAAAATAAATACGGTGGAACAAAACCTTATAGCATTTTTAAAGAATAGTAATGCCCTGGTCATTAATGATGTAGATGAAGACATTGAAGTAAAAGCGGTACCGTCTTATGTAGAAAGCATCCTTATGAACTTTATAACAAATGGGATAAAATACAAAGATCCTATGAGGAAGCCGGTAATTCATTTAAGTGCAGAAACCAAAGGAGACTATACTGTCTTATCCATTAAGGATAATGGCCTCGGTATTGATCTGGAAGAGCACGGGGATAAGCTTTTTGGGATGTACAAGACGTTCCATGAAAACCCTGATGCACGTGGAATTGGCCTCTATATAACCAAGAATCAAATTGAAGCCATGAATGGTAAAATAACAGTAGAAAGTAAAGTTGGTAAAGGAACCATATTTAAAATATACTTCAATGAAAAAAATTAAAAGCATTTGTATCATTGATGATGATCCCATTACTGTTTTTGGGATCAAAAAGATGTTGAATTCCTTTGACCTGGCCGATGAGATCAAGACGTATGTAAACGGAAAGGAGGCCATAGACGAAATTTCTCAGATGCTGGAACAAAATATTCCGGTACCAGAGGTGATCTTTCTTGATATCAACATGCCCATTATGGATGGATGGCAATTTTTGGAAAAATTCCTGACCCTAAATATCGAGTCAAAGATTAGGATCAATATAGTAACTTCCTCCATAGACCCTTTTGACCGGCAACAGTGGGAGCACTTTAAGTCTAAAACGCATCACCTAATCGAATTTAAGAACAAGCCAATAAGGAAGAATGACATCCTTGAGATCACCAAGGCCGCTTAATGAAATTTGTCCACTTCAAATAGCGTTCGAATATTAGTATATGAATTCTCCAGCGCCTTTTTTATCTTGTGTGGTCCTTTCCATTTTACTTTCTCTATATTCTCGCTTTTCTGTCCTACTAATTTTCCCTTATACGAAGTTTTCATAGCAAACCAATGTACTTCTTTAAGCTTGTACTTGCCGTTTTTTTTAAAAATATGGTAGGTGGTCTTTAAAAAGTTTTCGATCTTCAAACCCTGCACTCCGGTCTCCTCTTCCACTTCACGCAACGCACACTCCTCTATCGTTTCTCCTTTATCTAAACCTCCTTTTGGCAGATCCCATTTATCATTTCTGTAAATAAACAGTACTTTCCCTTGTTTATTGGTTACAACCCCTCCTGCAGCTACCGCCAACGGTATTTTCTTGGTAAACTTCTTTAGGATTTCCTCATGATTAGGATGGTAGATATAGGCTGCCTGTATCTTCTTTTTGGCCAGGGCATCTATTGCTGTTTTGATGGCCGTTCCATTTAGAGGGAAATATTCACCGCTGACAGTTTCTGAGAGTTTGTTTGTTAAAACTAAAGGGGCGTCATTAACAAAAACTTTATACATTTGCGACATGATTTTAGACAAGCACACTGCTAATAAAACGGCAGAACTTCTTCTGCAAATTAATGCAATTAAGTTGAGACCCGAAAATCCGTTTTCATGGGCTTCGGGATGGAATTCTCCCATCTACTGTGACAACAGGATCCTTCTTTCTTTTCCTGTGATACGGAACTATGTGAAGGAAGAGATCGCAAAACAGGTAGAAGAATTATACGGGAAACCCGATATAATTGCCGGAGTGGCTACAGGAGCTATTGGCATAGGCGTTCTGGTGGCAGAGTATCTGGGCCTGCCATTCATTTACGTGCGGCCAGAAGCTAAATCCCATGGAAGAAAGAACCAAATAGAAGGTCTTCTGGAAAAGGATCAGACCGTAGTGGTCATTGAAGATCTGATCAGCACAGGTAAAAGCAGTTTAAATGCAGTAGAAGCACTTGCGAACCATGGCGCTAAAATAAAAGGTATGATCGCCATCTTTACCTATGGTTTTGATGTAGCAGCAAAGAATTTTGAGGAAAACAAAGTAGTACTTCATACGCTTAGTGATTTTGAGACCTTAATTCAATTAGCCGTGGAGACCAATTACGTGAAAGAAGAACAATTACAAACACTTATGGAGTGGAGAAAGGATCCTTCACTTTGGAAACCTTGATAATATGCATATAGAAACACCAAAAAAGACCATTGAAAAGAGTAATGAGGCCGTCTACACTTTTCTTACAGATCTAAAGAATTTTGAGCAGTTAATGCCAGAGTCAATTGATAAGTTTGAGATCATTGATGAGGATACATTCCTTTTTGCGCTGAAAGGCATGCCACAAATAGTATTAAAACGTAAGGAGCAAGTGCCGTTTGAGCGAGTGGTCCTTGGGGCAGCAAGCGAGAAACTGCCTTTTACCCTTAGTGCCCAAATAAATGCCATTGATAGCAATAGCAGTGAAGTGACACTAAATTTCGAAGGTGAATTCAATGCTATGATGGCGATGATGATCAAAAACCCCATTACGAATTTTATGGGTACGCTTTCAGAGAATCTAACAAAATTGTAGTGCTGGCCAACAAGGGTATGGAAGTGTTTACAGACAATACCCTATTTCTTTAAGCCCGAAAGATTCAACTCCCTTGGATCCGTATTCTAAGAGTAGCCTTCCCTCCTTGGTAACACCTCTTATGATGCCTTCTACCTCACTTTCCTCGATCTCATAGATAGATAGTTCATCTTTTCTAAAAAGTAGTTCTTCATATTCTTCGAAAGCAGTTTCCATCCCATTCGCATCCAACAAAGCTAACTGTTGCTTTAAATGAAGCAATATGTCTTCCAAAAGCCTCATAAGATCATAGGTCTTTCCAGATACAAGGCTTAAGGAGGATGCGTTAGGCAAAGAATCAAAGGTTCCTTGGTTAACGTTAACACCTATTCCAATAATTGAATGTTTGAGAAAAGGACCTTTCATGGTATTTTCTATCAAGATACCGCAAAGTTTTCTGTTGCCTGACAGAATGTCGTTTGGCCATTTTATAGAAAGATCCGGAATTTTAATGGCCGCTAGGGCCTTGTACACAGCAAGTGAAATTGCTATGGAAACAAGAAACTGATCCTTTGCAAGATGCGCATTAAAATACTTCAAGACGCTAAAGGTCAGGTTTTTACCAGATTCTGTAATCCAATGAGCACCGCCCTGTCCCCTGCCCTGCTTTTGGGTTTCCGCGACCAATACTGTAAAATCTTCCAGAGCACTATTTCGTAACAATCTTTTAAGATGCAGATTGGTAGAATCCGTGGCACTAACTTTGATTATATTCATTTTATTAAGAAGAACCGTTGCTGCTACAATGTTATGTTAAAATCAATGGTTAAGAAAACAAAAAAATAATAACTTTGTAAAAACTAAAAAAGTTGGATGCAGAAACCGAAGGCTAGCGCAGATGAGTTAATCGCTTTAATATTACAAGGAATAGAAGAAGTTAAAGGACTTGAAATCAATCTACTCGACCTTAGAGATATAGAAAACACGGTTTGCGACTATTTTGTTATATGTAACGGAACCTCCAATACGCATGTGAATGCGATCGTAAATTCAGTTCAAAAAATAGTAAGTAAAGGAATAAAAGATAAACCCTGGCATGTAGAAGGTTCAGACAATGCCGAATGGGTGCTTTTGGATTATGTGAATGTAGTAGTTCATGTTTTTCAAAAGCAAGTGAGAGATTTCTATGATATTGAAGGGCTATGGGGCGATGCGAAATTAACCATGGTGGAAAGTAGTTTTAATCAATAAAAAATGGCTAAAGAAAACAATAATACTCCGCAGAAAAAACCAAAATTCAGCTCCTGGTGGATTTATGGCTTAATCGCGGTTTTACTAATAGCATTCAACATATTTGGGAGTGGTAACTTGTCTTCAACCAGAAAGACGACCACTTCAGAATTACAACAATACCTGAGGGCAGGTGATATCTCTAAGATATTGATCATCACCAATACCAATCAGGCCAAGGTATTTCTAACAGAAGAGGCCTTAGCAAAGGATGTACACAAAGATGTAGCTAATAAGCCCTTCTTTCCTACTACGGCTGAGATCCCCCAATATGTGCTGGATTATGGTGACCTTCAGATCTTTCAAAATGAGATCACCGAGATAAAAAAGGAAAATTCTCTTAATACCATTGTTGAATTCGACAAGGAATCGAATGTGATAATGGATCTTCTGATCACCATTATTCCATTTGTTCTTATTATAGGAATTTGGATCTACCTGATGAGGCGTATGTCTGGTGGTGGTGCCGGTGGTGCCGGTGGGCAGATCTTTAATATTGGTAAGTCCAAAGCAAAACTCTTTGATGAGAAAACAGATACCAGGACCTCTTTTAAGGATGTAGCGGGTCTCGAAGGTGCAAAAGAAGAGATAGAAGAGATTGTGGAATTCCTCAAAAATCCTGATAAATATACCTCTCTGGGAGGAAAAATTCCAAAGGGAGCCTTACTTGTAGGTCCTCCCGGTACCGGAAAGACCTTACTTGCAAAAGCCGTGGCAGGGGAAGCTAAGGTTCCGTTCTTTTCCTTGTCTGGTTCAGACTTTGTTGAAATGTTTGTAGGTGTTGGGGCCTCCAGGGTTCGTGACTTGTTCAAACAAGCCAAGGATAAGGCGCCGGCTATAATTTTCATTGATGAAATAGATGCAATTGGACGGGCCAGAGGAAAAAATAATTTTACAGGTTCCAATGATGAGCGTGAAAATACGCTGAACCAACTCCTTACCGAAATGGATGGTTTTGGCACCAACACCAATGTAATAGTCTTAGCAGCAACAAACCGCGCCGATGTACTGGACAAAGCACTTATGCGGGCAGGAAGGTTCGACAGGCAGATCTACGTAGATCTTCCCGATATCAGGGAACGTAAAGAGATCTTTGAGGTACATTTAAGACCTATTAAAACGGCTGAAACGCTCGATCTTGATTTTCTGGCACGGCAGACCCCGGGATTTTCCGGAGCAGATATTGCCAATGTTTGTAATGAAGCAGCACTTATCGCTGCAAGAAAAGAAAAAAAGGCGGTAACCAAGCAAGATTTTTTAGATGCGGTAGATCGTATTGTCGGAGGACTGGAGAAGAAGAACAAGATCATTACACAAGATGAAAAAAAGACAATAGCTTATCACGAAGCAGGTCATGCTACCGTAAGCTGGATGTTAGAACATGCGGCACCTCTTGTTAAGGTAACTATTGTACCAAGGGGTCAATCTTTAGGCTCTGCATGGTACTTACCTGAAGAGCGACTTATTGTTCGTCCAGAACAAATGAAAGATGAGATGTGTGCCACCCTCGGAGGAAGAGCCGCGGAAAAGGTGATATTTGATAAGATCTCTACAGGCGCCTTGAGTGACCTGGAAAAAGTAACAAAACAAGCACGGGCCATGGTGACCATTTATGGTCTTAATGACGCGATAGGGAACCTAACCTATTATGATTCCTCCGGTCAAAATGAATATGGTTTCACAAAACCGTACAGTGAAGAAACGGCGCAGACCATTGATCAGGAAATCTCTAAACTCATTGAAGTTCAATATGCCAGGGCCATTGACGTCTTAAAGAAGAACAAAGACAAGTTGACCGAATTGGCGGAAAGGTTATTAGAAAAAGAGGTTATCTTTAAAGAAGATCTTGAGAAGATCTTTGGCAAAAGACCTTTTGAAAAGCATTTTGACCAAAAAGGACAAGAAATAAGCATAAATGAGGTGGAGTCTAAGGACAAGGATGAGGCCATAGACGAAGAAAAACCAGAAGAACTTGCCAAGGATAAGAAATAAATGCCTTGAGTTCTTCTAGAATTTAGTACATTAAACAAGCACTAAATCAAGAAATGGGATTATTTTCCAACTTATTTGGGGGAGGTAAAAAAAAGAAGGTCTCTAAAGCAACTGTAGAGACCAGAGGGGTTCACATGCCCGATCTCAATCTTCCCATAGATGAAAAATTTACCATTCATTTTAAAAAGAACGGAGGGAAATTCCTGTATTGCGATTCTTTTGCGGAGGTCTCCGATGCCTTAAAAAATATTGTAGAGGAAAATCACTGGGAAGAGCAGTCTTTCTTCAGCATGGACCCTAGATTAGAAGAAAAATTCTCAAAGGAGAACGTTGTTTTTACCAACAACGCCAATACCAGTGAGATCTTTTTTACTACCTGTGAGCACCTTATAGCTCAAAATGGTTCTATTTTGGTATGCTCTAATCAATTGAAAGAAAAAAAACTCAACGAACTTCCCGAAAACGTCATCGTATATGCCACTACCAGTCAGTTGGTTGAAAATATTGGTGAAGGTTTAAAATCGATCAAGAAGAAATACAAACAAGGCATCCCTGCCAATATCACTACTTTAAAACACTTTCAGGCTACCAATGAAAATGCAGATGATTTTCTAACGTACGGAAGTAGTTCTAAGCATTTATACCTCTTACTATTGGAAGACTTATAGGATGAAGGAACTTTTAAGGCGTTTACTTACGGGGGTTGTTTATGTTATTTTACTTCTCTCGGCGGTATTCCTAAGTTCTGACGCCTTCGATTTTCTCTTCATGGTCTTTGGTCTTGCATGCCTCTATGAATACAAGAAATTAGTTAATCTTCGTGGATATCATGTCTTTGCTGCCTATCTGGGATTATGGTGGTTATTTATTTACATTATCAGAGATGCTGTACTCATTAATATTCTAATGTTTCTTTCCATCACTGTAAATATTGCCCTTATTTACTTCCTATTTTCACGCAAAAAAATATATCGAACCTATCAAAAGTTTTGCATAGGTCTTTTCTATATTGGCGGAGGATGTATCTTCCTAACCATGATCCCATACAAAGATGATGCCTTTGCAAAAATGTTGATCATGGGAATATTTATTCTCATATGGGTGAATGATTCATTTGCATACCTGGTAGGGAAGTCTATTGGAAAAAGAAAGCTGTTTCCTTCAGTTTCACCAAAAAAAACAATTGAGGGAACCATTGGTGGCTTTGTTTTTACCATGATAGCGGCCTATATCATGGCGCAATACGAACCCATTGTAAAACCAACAGAATGGGTCATCCTAGCTGCGGTTATCGTTGGCATGGGTAGTGTAGGCGATCTTGTGGAATCTAAATTAAAACGCGAAGCAGGAGTAAAAGACAGCGGTGCCATCTTGCCGGGACACGGTGGAATGCTCGATAGGTTAGATAGTCTTATATTTGCAGCACCATTTGCATATTTGACATTAAATATTTTTACCTATGTTTCATAGAGAAGGTCGTGTCATCATCCTATCTACTTTTTTTGGCGTAGCTGCGATCGTCCTGGCTGCTCACTTTTTTATTATTGATCCCACGATAAAGTTGGTTGTACAGGTGGTTTCTTTAGTGGTTCTCATCCTAATATTGCAATTCTTCAGAAATCCCAAAAGGATTGCAAATAAGAACTTTGACGAAATCCATGCACCCGTAGACGGAAAGGTAGTTGTTATAGAAAGGGTTAAGGAAACCGAATATTTTAAAGACGAAAGACAGCAGGTCTCTATTTTTATGTCTCCTATAAATGTACATGTAACCCGTTATCCTGCCAGTGGCCTAATAAAGTATTCTAAATATCATCCAGGTAAATATTTAGTGGCCTGGCATCCAAAGGCGAGCGAAGAGAATGAGCGTACCTCTGTGGTCATCAGAACTCCTAAGTTTGGAGATATATTATATCGTCAAATCGCCGGTGCCATGGCCAGGCGAATTGTGAACTACGCAGAAGAAGGAGAGAGTGTTCAGCAAGGAGAGGACAGCGGTTTTATCAAGTTTGGTTCCAGGGTAGATTTATTTTTACCTTTAGATGCGCGCATTGCCGTGAAGCTAAATCAAAAAGTAAAAGGGGCAATAACATGTATTGCCAGTGTTAAGGAGGAAAATGAAGAAGGATAATCTATATTCCGAATTTGAAAAGGCGGTTGCTTTTATAAACAACTACACAGACCCCATACCCCCAGATTTGCTATTAAAGTTATACGCGTATTATAAAATAGCCAATAAGAATTATAATAATCCAGGAAGTAAGACCCCTCTGATCAACGCTTTTAAGGCCAACGCTCTTATCCAGGCAAAGAATTTACAGCCAGAGGAGGCCATGGAAATGTACATAGGACTCGTAAAAAAGGAGTTTGGAAGAAGCTCTTTTTAAGTATTATTCGTAAAGATCCGAAACATCAGCCTTACACAGGTCTAGCATAAGTTTCCCCATTTTTGCCGTTACATCTTTGAAGAATTGTTCTCCTTTTTCCTTGGTAGCATGTGCAGGATCCCCAACCCCGGTATCTTCAGATATTTGGGACCATTTACGTTCTGCCCACACCCAGCCTTCCGAGAAAGCCTTTATCTTAAATGCCTTGGCCCTGCCTTTCCCCCAGAATTTCTTAGGTAGCACTAGTTCTGGTTTCAGGTACAATAGCAAACTTGTTTCCATCTCTTCAGCATGGTCTCCTTTTTCCACAAAATAGTTGGCACGATCCATTGATTGAAACCAATTGGAAAAACAGATAAACATATCGGGGAAACGAAGTCCTAATTCTCGTACTATAGGTTTAAAATTATTCCCTCCATGACTATTGAAGATCAATAGTTTTTTAAGCCCTTGGCGGTTAAGTACGGTTATGACATCGTCGAGAATTGCCATCTGAGTACTGGGATTCAGATTTATATCCAGGTAAATATCCGATTGTCCCGTATTGACACCAAAGGGTATTGTGGGCAAAACAATTGGTCTGCCTCCTAACTCCCAGGCCTGTCTGGCAGCTTCGGCTGCAAGGTACTCTGATTCGTAATTGTCAGTGGCATAGGGCAGGTGGTAATTGTGTGCTTCCGTAGCACCCCAGGGCAATATGGCCAATTCAAAAGAGGTGTCTTTTAGTGAGTTCCAGTTGGTTTCGGCCAGAATATAGGGTCTTATAGACATAACTATTATTTTAAAAAGCTATTTCCTCGTAAATGTCTGGGCGTTCAATAAAGGTAAAGTAAAAGCCGCCCAATGCTGTGATTATAAAATAAAGGCCAATGAACAAACTTCCATAGCCCCAAATTGCATCTATCCCAAACCAATCTCCTGTGACAATAATAAAGATGATCCCTATCATCGCCCTAATAACCTCGATATACACAGCATAGGTTTTACGATCCATCAATGTTGTGTAACCATAGATTCCTAAAAACACAAAAGCGCCACACAACAGTAAGCCGGTATTACCTATGGCAGTATAATTGTAAAACATAAATAGAATAAGTCCTAAGGTGAAAACCATTTGAAATACGGCATACCCTTTTAAAAAGGGAGAGGCTGTTGTTTGATATCTGTTAAATGAGTACACATCTTCAATTACTTCAATTGGATAGGTTTGCTTTACATCGGCCGGTCGCCAACCCGTTGGCATGAACCAGATCCTGAATTTATCCCTAATGTTGCGTGTTCGCCAGGCATCCAGTATAAGCCGCCAGAGATGTTGAAAGTTTATAAGGATAGGGTTCCAGGTATGTACAGGTTTTAGCACGCCATATTGCGGTGGCACCCCTTCTAATTCTTCCTGAAAGGTACCAAACATTCTATCCCATATACACAGTATCTGACCCAGGTTCTTATCAATATATTCTGGATTTATGGCATGATGCACCCTGTGCTGAGAAGGGGTAATGATCACGTATTCTAACCAACCCATCTTGCCGATATGTTGGGTATGATACCAGAACTGAGCAAAAAGATGTATTGGTGCAATGATCGCGATCACTTCTGTGGGTACGCCAAACAAGGCTGCCGGGATAAGGAACAGCGGAAAATAGCCAAGCAGATTGGAAATAGACTGTCTAAGGGCACAGGCCAGATTAAATTCTTCACTGCTGTGGTGTATTACATGTTGATTCCAGAAAAAGTTGATCTTATGACTTAAACGATGGTTCCAATATCCTGCAAAATCAATTGCTAGAAAGGCGATACCCCATACCAGCCAGGTAGCTTGTACACTTGATACCGCAAGATTTTTCAATAAGAAGGGATAGCTGACGATGATAACACCCAAACCAAGTGAATCTTTCACAATATTAGTGAGTCCGGAGCTAATACTGCTCACAGTATCCAGCACCTTATGCTGTTGGTTTTTTACAAAATGACCATATAGGATCTCCACTACTAACAGGAGAATAAAAAAAGGAATTGCAAATAAGAGTGCTCTGGCGTATGTTTCCATAAGACAAGGTCAATGGGCTAAAGATAGTGAAATACCCCTAAATCATGATGAGAAGCGCATTCTAAAAAGGCCCTACCATGATATGGGCCCTGTGAGTCCCGGGGTCCATCAGCCATGGCATTCCCGGGGCATGGGGCTTATCTGGGAGTCCGGTAGACTCCGTGGTGGCAAAAGGGGTATAGATCACATAGCGGAACTTACCATTAGGTAATGCTCCGGTAGATTTATCATAGTCTTCCTCAGAACCAAAGAATACATACAACATGCTGGGCTCTTTAGGCATTGCCAATATTCCTGATTCAATTTCCCGACCTCTGATCTCATTGCGTTCGGCTTGTGTTTTTCCCTGTGCATTCAATTCTCTTCCCCTGGCCATAAATGGCTCTAATCTTTTGGAGTAACAACTCACACTTATCCCTTCCCTGAAGGGGTTGTCTGCAATACATACTAAGTTATTGGTTCCTGTCCGCAATACCACGAGCTCTCCTGTGTTATTATATCCATAGACCATAGCCTTATCCCTTTGATCTTCAGGAGCTGGTAAGGTAGCTGTTATTATCTGGACTTCTTTTGGAAGTACTTTGGAGTAGTCTTCCTGAGAAAAAAGGATCATGGGAAGCAAAACAAGTAGCAGCGATAGTGTTTTCATTAGGTTAGGCTTTTTATAAAGATAAAAAACCTGTTCTAACCCACCTATTCTTTTTATTAAACTACCGGATCACTAGTCGCAGTTCAGAGCATAGGTATCTGCTTCGTCCTTGGTCCATTGAGATGATATATCATTAAGGATCTCTTCATTCACCTTTATACATGTCAAAGGGTTATTCTCAACGGCAAAAGTATTCAGCTGAAGGCTCGATGGAATAGCTGAAAGATCGATGGCTCCCAAGGAGTTATCTGCTATCTGTATTAGCTGTAGCGCACTGTTATCAGAAATATCGATCTGTGTAAGGTTATTGTTCGTAACAGCCAATTTCTCAAGGAACGCTAAGTTACTAACATTGATATCTGAGAGTGTATTATTTTCCGCGAAAATAAATTTGAGGAGTGTATTTTGAGTAAGGTTTAATGTACTTATCTCATTATCCGCTACACGCAAATTTTCTAACAGGGCAAAATCAGCGATTCCAAGAAGACTGGTAATACCGCTATCGCTTACATCCAATGAGAGAACCGTTTCCACATTATCCGTTAATACAGAACCGTCAACAACATCATCTATACCGAGGTCTACTAAAGCCTGTTCAAAGGCGGCATCAGCTATTGCCGTCCTGGCAGCAGGTGGCATAGGATTTTCCATATTATCACTCTCCTCAATTCCGTCTTTGGAGCACCCCAGGAAGGACACAACCAAACTTAGTACCAAAAAGTATTGAATCTTTTTCATCTTCTTTTTTGGTAAAAATAGCACAGGTCAATGAAAATGTATGGTTTATTAGCGTTTTGTTAGGAATTTTCTCAAGATTCAGCCAAGCCGGCCAGACTTTTCTCCAGGGTGATTATTTTTTCTTCCGCATCCAGGGCCTTCTTTTTTTCCATGGCCACCACTTTTTCCGGAGCGTTACTTACAAAACGTTCATTTGACAGCTTTTTTTCTACAGATTTCAAAAATCCTTTGATATATGTCAATTCTTCTTTTATTTTTTTTATTTCTGCCTCCACATCTATAGCTCCCGTCACCGGAACAAAATACTCATTGCTTTTTACCCTAAAGGATATAGCCCCTTCAGGTGGTGCAGTAAGTACCTCAATCTGAGAAATATTAGCAAGTTTCTTAATAACAGCATCCCATCGTGAAGATCCTTCCTGTGAATGAAGTGCCTGTAGGTTTAAAGACTCTTTTAAAGGAATATTCTTCTCTTTTCTGATCGTTCTGATGCCGGAAATGACCTCCTTAGTATAACTGAACTGATGTATAAGATCAGAATCGCATTTTTTGATGTCAGGCCATGAGGAAACTACCAACGCCTGCTCCGGGGTTCTATCAGACATGCATTGCCATACTTCTTCCGAAAGGAAGGGCATAAAAGGATGCAAGATCTTTAAATTCTTTTCAAACAAAGAGATAACCTGATTATATGTTACATCATCAATAGGCTGTTGATAAGAGGGTTTAACGATCTCTAAGAACCATGAACAGAAGTCGTCCCAGATCAATTTATAGATAGCCATTAGAGCATCTGAGATCCGGTATTTTGCAAAATGATCTTCGATCTCGGTTAGGGTCTCATTAAATTTTGCTTCGTACCATGCAACCCCAAGTGCTGCAGCATCTGGTTGCGGCTGTTGTGTAACTTCCCATCCTTTCACCAGCCTGAAGGCATTCCAGATCTTATTAGCGAAGTTCTTCCCCTGCTGACAGAGTGATTCATCAAACAAAAGATCGTTCCCTGCAGCTGAGCTTAACATGAGGCCTACACGCACCCCATCTGCTCCATAATTTTCCATCAATTTCAGAGCATCGGGTGAATTACCCAATTGCTTAGACATTTTACGTCGTTCTTTATCTCGTACGAGGCCGGTAAAATACACATTGTTAAAAGGTCTTTCGCCCCTTAATTCATAGCCAGCTACGATCATGCGGGCTACCCAGAAAAATATAATATCGGGCCCTGTTACAAGGTCATTGGTAGGATAGTAGTAATTTACCTCCTTATTATCGGGCTCGAGGATTCCTCCAAACACACTAATGGGCCATAACCAGGATGAAAACCAGGTATCCAGAACATCTTCATCTTGCCGCAGATCACTCACTGTTAAACCGGTCTTTCCAGATTTTTTCCTGGCTAATTTCAGGGCTTCTTCAGCGTTTTCTGCCACAACATGGTCCGCAACATTATCCCCGTAATAGAACGCCGGGATCTGCTGCCCCCACCATAATTGTCGTGAAATGTTCCAATCACGAATATTTTCCATCCAATATTTATAGGTATTCTCAAACTTTTTAGGAAAAAACCGTACTTCTTCTGTGTCCAGGACAGCTTTCAGCGCAGGTTTTACCAAATCTTCCATTTTGAGAAACCACTGATCTAGCAATCGTGGTTCAATTACCGCCTTGGTGCGCTCAGAAGTTCCTACTTTGTTGGTATAGGGCTCTACTTTTGCCAAAGCACCTAGTGCTTCCAGTTCCTGTATTATTTCCTTGCGGACCTCGAATCTATCCTTACCCTCATAGTGCAAGCCGTTGGTATTCAAAGTGGCGTCTTCATGGAAGATATCTATGGTCTCCAGTCCATGTTTTTCACCTAATCGCCAGTCATTTTCGTCATGTGCCGGTGTTACTTTGAGACAACCGGTCCCAAATTCCATATCAACATAGTCGTCCAGAATTATGGGAATTACCCTATTACAGACAGGTACCACAGCATTCTTTCCATGCAGATGAGTAAAACGTTCATCATCGGGATGAATACAAATAGCAGTATCTCCCAAAATAGTTTCAGGTCTGGTTGTGGCGATCGTAAGAGAATCTTTCGTTCCTTCAATGGCATAGGAAAGGTAAAATAACTGGCCTTGTTTTTCTTCGTAGACGACCTCTTCATCGGACAAGGTGGTTTTGGCTTCAGGATCCCAATTTACCATTCTGTACCCCTTGTAGATAAGCCCTTTCTTATGCAAATCCACGAATACCTTTATTACCGAGGCAGACATATCATCATCCATTGTAAATTTGGTCCTGTCCCAGTCACATGAACATCCCAACTTCTTCAATTGTTCAAGGATAACACCCCCGTAGGTATTTGTCCAGTCCCAGGCATGCTCCAAAAAGGCTTCTCTGCTCAGATCGGACTTTTGAATACCCTCTTCCCTGAGTTTTGCCACCACTTTTGCCTCAGTAGCGATCGATGCATGATCCATACCCGGAACCCAGCAAGCATTTTTACCCAAAAGACGTGCCCTTCTTATCAAAACATCCTGGAGTGTGTTATTTAACATGTGACCCATATGAAGTATTCCCGTTACATTCGGGGGAGGGATCACAATGGTATAGGGCTCTCTATCATCTGGAAGCGACCTAAAATACTGGTGTTCCAACCAATATGCATACCATTTGTCTTCTATCTTCTGGGGGTCATATTTAGAGGGGATATCCATATTTGGTACGATTGTTGTCTAATTAAGGGTGAAATTGTGGTTTCTAGTAAAACAGTAACCCTTAACTCATTTAAAAAGGGCTAAAATCCTTTATTGAAATACGAAACAAAAATAAGTAACGTTAGTAGATAACAAAAGAATTTTGGATGTTGTTACAAATATGCTACATTTGAGATTCCTCAAAAAGTAAAGTAATGAAAAAAATAGTAGTAGTATTATTTATGGGCCTTATGGCTCTTAGCCTACAAGCTCAAGAAAAAACGGCAAAAATCCAGTTCAAAGCTGAAACTGTAGATTATGGTCAAATTGAAAAAGGAAGCGATGGTATTCGTGTATTCGAATTTACCAATACAGGAGAAGTTCCTTTAATCATTAGCAAGGTAAGTTCTAGTTGTGGATGTACTATTCCAAAAAAACCGGAGCAACCTGTATTACCTGGTCAAACGGGTGAAATTCAGGTGAAATACGATACAAACAGAGTAGGTCCTATCAGAAAGGCAATTACTGTTATTTCCAATGCAGATACGCCTACAAAGGTTTTAAAGATCAAAGGCGAAGTAAAGGCCATTGATGGAAAATAGAAGATAAATAATCTGATTTTTTTGAAGACCCTGGCAAATTTGTCAGGGTTTTTTCTTGAATACGTCCTTCAAAGTGAAGGAAAAAACAAGGTCCTTATTATATCGCTCTATCAACAAACGTACTTTTTTTCCTTCTTTTTCATTGATCATGTTCATGACCTCCTGCAACTTGTATTTATGAATACGCTTGCCATTGACGGCCAATATGATATCTCCTTCCCTTAAACCAGCCACTTCTGCAGGGCTCCCAGCCCTTATTCCCGAAACGATGATCTCAGGAACCAAACTAAGACGTGTTCTGTTCTCCATTAAAATTTGTACGTCTCCAAAAGAACGTTCGTCATTTTTCACAACCCCACGCGCATCCGTAATACGCTCTGCAATATAACGCACCCCATTGTGTTGTAACTCCAGACCGCTCATATTAAATTTGAAAGGAGCATTGAAGTAACTGTTTTTCCGTAAGTGTATCTTATTTTCTTGATAATTGAAGACAATATTGAATCTTCTTAAGACCTCTCCCCCAACGGTACCATTACGGTCCCCATGATCTTTGATGCTGCTAAAAGAAAACATATCCGGAAAGGCCGCTTTAGCATCCTTGAGAAGGAAATTGCCTAATTTAACACTCTGAACCTTCGTCCTTTTACCAAAAATACTGCCATTAAGACCTTTTCCTAAATAGTCAATGTAAAACTCCGTAGGAACATTTATTCCTTTTTCCAGATCCTGAAATAACCATACTGCATCGCTGCTCCCGGTATCTACCAACAATTTAACCGGTACAATTTCCTCATTATCAAGGCTTACTTCACCATCTACATAGGCTTTTCTGTCTATGATGGAAAGTGGTAAGGTCTCAGTGCTTTTTGAAGTCTTTTGTTTGTAATATTTAGGATCTATAAATTTTATTGATTTATTACTGTAATTCACGTCTACTACAAAGTCGCGAAACAGATCGAAGCCAATGATGCCGTGTATAGGTATACCCAGGGTTGGGGAGAAATTTATGTCCTTATCAAGCACAACAAAGAGTTGCTGATCATTATTCCTTATTTTCTTTAGCTTAAAACTATTTCCAATAGAATTAAGCGCTTTGATTGGTTCACCGGCCCCAAGCCCATTAATCGTTATTTCTGAAACGTTCTTTAATTGGATGGAATCCTGGTCAGAAAGATTAAAAAGTATAGGTCTGCTTACTCCTGTGTCTAGTATAAAATTAAGTTTAGCATCGTTTATCTCAAGAGGAAGGACGATAAGGTTGTTAATTAGCTGAAAACTGACTTTTTGAGATTTTACACCTTCGGGCAATTCAAATTTCTGTGCCATCCCCATAAAAGAAAGGCCACAAAAAAGAACTATAAAATGCCTGGACAGATGTCGCACTATATTAAGACTAAAGAGGTTACTTCTCTAAGATACGAATTATTGCAATGGGTTGCTCCCCTTTTAACATTCCATTTAATCGCAAATAATAAAGCAGTTCACTGTTGTTTTGTCCAACAGTATTTCCCATTTTTGCTTAAAATTTAACCACAATGCCTTCTATTTCAAAGAAAGGGCGTTCCATGCCCGAATCCCCCATCAGAAAGTTAGTTCCCTTTGCAGAAGATGCCAGAGAAAGGGGCGTTGAGGTCATCCATTTGAATATTGGGCAGCCAGATATCAAAACACCACAAGTAGCTCTGGATGCCGTAAAAAACAATACTATTGAAGTGTTATCTTATAGCAGAACGGAGGGGACGGACCAGTATAGAAAAAAGGTAGCCGACTATTACGCAACGCATGCTATAAACGTTACGCATAAAGATATTATCGTAACCACCGGAGGTTCAGAGGCCCTGGCCTTTGCGATGGGCAGTATTGCTGATGCTGAAGATGAAATTATCATTCCGGAACCATTTTATGCAAATTACAATGGCTTTGCTATTGCAGCAGGTATTAATGTAGTGCCGGTTGTGTCTAAAATTGAGGATAATTTTGCACTGCCTCCCATTGAAGCCTTTGAGGCTTGTATCACCCCAAGAACAAAAGCTATCCTTATTTGCAATCCGGGAAATCCTACAGGCTATTTATACACCAAGGATGAAATTAAAAAACTGGCCGCACTGGTTAAAAAGTACGATCTCTTCCTCGTAGCAGACGAAGTGTATCGCGAATTCGCATACGATGGAGTGCAACACTATTCCATTTTGCAGGAAACTGGTTTGGAAAATAATGCTATTGTGGTAGACTCCGTTTCCAAAAGATACAGCATGTGTGGGGCCCGAATAGGCTTTTTGGTAACAAAGAACAAATCTGTGATCCAGGCCGCCCTGAAATTTGCCCAGGCACGTCTGTCGCCTCCAACCTATGCCCAAATAGCCAGTGAAGCAGCCTTAGACACTCCACAATCGTATTTCGATGCCGTTATTGAAGAATATGTAGAAAGAAGGAATATTCTTTTACAGGAGCTCACCAAGATCCCCGGTATTAAGATCGCCAGACCTCAGGGTGCTTTTTATTGTATGGTGGAACTTCCCATAAAAGATGCGGATCATTTTGCACAATGGTTATTAGAGAAATTTGATGTGGATGGGAAAACCGTTATGGTTGCACCGGCTGCAGGGTTTTACGCCACAGAAGGTTTGGGAAAAAATCAGATAAGAATAGCCTATGTTCTTGAGAAGGAGCAGCTCATTAGAGCAGTTGCCATATTAAAGGACGCTCTAAACAGATATTCCAAGGTGTGAACATTCAAGAAAATGTATCCTTACGACCCTACAATACCTTTGGCATAGACGTCAAAGCCCGCTATTTCGCAGAGGTAAAGTCCTTAGATGAATTAGCTATGGTATTGGGACTAGAATCCTATCCTCAAAAATTGATTTTAGGCGGTGGAAGTAATATGTTACTTACAGCAGATCTGGATTTACTGGTTATCCTTATTAGCCTCAAGGGAAAAGAAGTGCTTCGCCAAGATGATGGTCATACTGAGATTCGAGTTATGGCGGGTGAAAACTGGCACGATTTTGTTCTCTGGACCTTAGAACGCGACCTGGGGGGATTAGAAAATCTATCATTGATCCCGGGAAGTGTTGGCAGTGCCCCCATTCAAAACATTGGAGCTTATGGCGTTGAATTAAAAGATTATTTTGTCTGTTGCGAAGTTATGGATATCAACAGTCAAACGCTCCATACATTTTCCCTGGAGGAGTGCAAATTTGGTTACAGGGATTCATTCTTTAAGCAAGAAGGCAAAGGGAAGTATGTCATCACTTCAGTTACATTCCGGCTAACATCCAAAAACCACCGCTTGCACACGGGCTATGGTACCATTGCGGAAGAATTAGATAAGAAAGAGGTGCTGCGGCCAACCATACAGGATATTTCCAGGGTGGTTATCAGAATTAGACAGCAAAAACTTCCGGATCCGGCCACTCTTGGTAATAGTGGCAGCTTTTTTAAAAATCCTGTGGTCAATAGACATACCTTCGAAAAACTTCAGCAAATCTACCCTGATATTCCGTCCTATAAGGTCACAGTAGATGAAATAAAGATCCCCGCTGCATGGCTGATCGATTCCTGTGGATTTAAAGGGCTCAGACAGGGCGATGCAGGTGTTCACAAACATCAGGCCCTGGTACTTGTCAATCATGGTAAGGCTACTGGTAAGGAAATACTGAATCTCGCTCAACAAATACAAGAGGCCGTTAGAAACAAATTTGGAATAGCCATTGTACCGGAAGTAAATGTTCTTTAAAGTAACATGTTCCTTCAAGGCTTACAGTATACTTTTTTATAGGTATTTTATGCTCAATTCCTTAAATCCGGAATAGCCCCCGCCTTAAAAAACAACCCCCGAATAAAATATATACGGGGGTAATTTCAAACCAAACTAACCAAAAACTAAATGCGCAATAACCAGTTGCACATTTATCTAATTAACTATAAGATGACCTTTATTTAAGAATCAATTTTATAAATTAGCATCGCTACTATATACGCAACAAATGATATTTTTGGATGCCCCCGGGGTATTTTTTAATATCTCGATCCAATAATGAGCATACTTCTAGAGAAACATATTGTTGAATTATTGCAGGAACGCAATGACAAGGCTATTTCACTGCTTTATGATCATTATGGTGATACCTTATTTGGTGTTGCTTACAAGGTAGTAAAGGATGAAGAATTGGCTCAGGACGTTGTACAGGAGAGTTTTGTAAAAATTTGGAAAAAATCTGATTCCTACGATCCTACCAAGGCCAAACTCTTTACGTGGTTGTTTCGAATTACCAGAAATACTGCTATCGATAAATTACGAAGTGTAAGGACCAAAACAGACAAGGAAATCCAAATAGACGTTTCAAACGTATATAAAATAGGAATTGACGGCATAAGGCCCGAGTTCATGGACATTCAGGAAAACCTTGCAAAGATTGAAAGCAAGTATCAAATAGTTCTTGATGCACTTTTCTTTCAGGGGATGACCCAGCAAGAGGCTAGTGAAGAATTAGATATTCCCTTAGGAACTATCAAATCCAGGCTGAAAATTGGCTTGCGCGAGTTGAAGAAAATATATGGTGATTCGCTTGTCCTGTTAGCCCTATTAACTTTAGTATCATGAAAGAAAAGATAAAAGTATTTTTAGAATCGGACCTTTTGGAAAAATATCTATTAGGTAATACTTCCAGGGAAGAAACCTCACAAGTTGAGCGATATATTGTAATGTATCCTGAGGTAAGGAAAAACTTTGACGAGCTCCAGGAAAATTTGGAGATTTTCGCCAGGATGCATTCAATGAGATCCCCAGAGGGTCTTAAAGCTAAGATCCTACACCGCATAAGATCACAGGATCTTGGCAGAAGAAAAATAAGGAGATTTGCGGTTGCAGCGAGTATCGCAGCCTTCATTTTTGCAGGCTCCTCCCTCTTTTTCTGGAACCAGAATAACAGTTTGAAGAACGAGAATAGTATTGTGAACAACCGGATCCAGAATTTGGAGGCCGATATGAAACAGCAGTTGGAAGATGTGAGAAATCAGTTCATTGTTTTAAACAATCCGCAAACCAAGAAATTTTACGTAAATGGCAACGCCAAAGCGAAAGACCTAAAAGCGGTAGCATATGTAAATCCTGTTAAGAAGTTATCCTATATTAATGTTCGCAGCCTGCCAAAACTGCCGGAAGACAGGGTTTACCAGATGTGGGCAGAGGTAAACGGAGAAATGGTTAATCTGGGAATCATCAAGAAAATTGAAGATAGAGACCGAATGCTACCCCTACCTTATGGGGAGAATGCCATAAGTTATATCACCATAGAGCCTACGGGTGGTACAAATAGCCCTACGGTTCAAAACATAGTTGCCAACATAAAATACTAATTGTATACCATTAGATAATCTTTGTAAGCCCCTTTGTTGGGGCTTATTTTTTATATCTTTGTACAAAGTTGAAACATGAAGTTAGTATTACTGACCATTGGCCTCTTGGCCATTGCATTTGCGGGGATCGCTATCAAGATCTGGACCCAGAAGGATGGTAAATTCGCCGGTACTTGTGCCAGCCAAAGTCCATTTTTGAATAAAAGTGGAGAAGCCTGCGGAATGTGCGGAAAACTTCCGGAAGAACAGGATTGTAAAAAAGAAACTGTCCTGTAATTTACCACCTTATATTAGAAACTCGATTACCTCAGTTATAAATACATTTAGGAAATCTCATCCCACTAAATGAAGGAAATCATAGAAAAGGCCAAAGCAGGTAGCCAGATCGCATTTAGTACTCTGTTAGATGCCTATTGGAATGAAGTATATGGGTTTCAGCTTTCGCGTACCAAAAATGAGAATGATGCGGAGGATATCACTATACAGACCTTTTCCAAGGCGTTCGATAAAATTCATAGTTATGATAATTCCTATGAGTTCAAAACCTGGTTATTTACCATATCAAAAAACCTCCATGTAGATCTTATAAGAAAAAGAAAGAAAAATGTTATTCAACATAATTCACCGAGAAATCAGGATGTGATCAAACAAGTGTTAGATGATGCCCCAACGGCCGAAGACCAGTTGATCACCAAGCAAAACCTTGCGAATCTATTGGCCCACATTAAAAAATTAAAACCCCATTACCAGGAGGTCATCAACCTCCGATATTTCAGAGAACTCTCCTATGCTGCCATTGCAGAAGAATTGGGTGAGCCTGTCAATAATATCAAGGTGAAGATTCTCAGAGCTAAAAAACTTCTGGCAGAGATCATCAAATCGCAAGGGGATACCGTTTAGATCGCGGCATATTTGGATTACTTTTGTTTGTATCTTTGCATAAAAATTTTCTATGAGCCCAGAAACCGTAGCTAATACTACGCCCCCAAAAGGAAAACCGAAATGGTTAAGGGTAAAACTTCCGACAGGCAAAAAATACACCCAATTACGCAGTTTGGTTGACAAGTACGATCTTCACACAATCTGTACTTCAGGGAGTTGTCCAAATATGGGTGAATGTTGGGGAGAAGGAACTGCTACATTTATGATCCTGGGAAACATCTGCACACGCTCCTGTGGCTTTTGTGGGGTAAAAACAGGTCGCCCGGAACAGGTAGACTGGGAAGAACCGGAAAAAGTGGCTAGATCCATCAAGATCATGGGGATTAAACATGCCGTGATCACCTCTGTGGATCGTGACGACCTTAAGGATATGGGCTCCATCATTTGGGCCGAAACAGTGAAGGCCATTCGAAGAATGAATCCTGAGACCACCCTTGAAACGCTTATCCCTGATTTTCAAGGGATAGAGCGGCACCTAGACAGGATAGTAAGTGTAGCACCAGAAGTAGTGTCTCACAATATGGAGACCGTTAAGAGATTAACCAGGGAAGTACGTATCCAGGCCAAATACGAGCGGAGTTTAGAGGTGTTGCGATACTTAAAAGAAGCAGGCGCGCACAGAACAAAATCTGGAATAATGTTGGGCTTGGGAGAATTGGAAGAAGAAGTACTAGACACTATGAGAGATCTTCGGGGTGCCAATGTAGACGTAGTTACCATTGGGCAATACCTGCAACCGTCTAAAAAACATTTACCGGTAAAGGAATTTATAACTCCGGAACAATTCAAAAAGTATGAAACGCTTGGATTAGAAATGGGATTCAGGCATGTTGAAAGTGGTGCGCTGGTTCGCTCTTCCTATAAAGCGCACAAGCATATACTCTGATAAACAAACGCTTTCCGGCCTTAGTTAGGTCTCTTTAAATAGTCGGAGTTTTATAGCCTATGAGAACAGTAAATATTGGCATCAATGGATTTGGTCGCATTGGCAGAACCCTTTTCCGGCTTTTGCATAATTACCCTGAGATAAAAGTTACCGCAATAAACGATCTTGCCGATTCAGGAACACTGGCACATTTGCTGAAGTACGACAGTATACATGGTCCATTTCAACAGCAAGTTAGTTTTGAAGATAATGCTCTCGTGGTAAACGGGGAGATCATAAACATGCAACAACAAGAACATCCCCGACATATTGACTGGAAGACGCCAAAAGTAGACATTGTGATAGAGGCTACAGGAAAGTTCAAATCAAGATCGTCTCTGGATCATCATTTAAAAAATGGTGCAAAAAAAGTGATCTTGGCAGTTCCTCCAGCCGATGAGGACATTAAAATGATAGTGTTTGGAGTAAATGACAAAATATTAACGGCCTCGGACCACATTATATCTAACGCCTCCTGTACCACAAACAATGCAGCACCAATGATCAAAGTATTGCATGAAAATTGGGGCGTAGAACAGGCATATATTACTACCATACATTCCTTCACTTCAGATCAAAGCTTGCATGACAGGCCCCATAGAGATCTAAGACGAGCCAGAGCTGCAAGCCAATCTATTATTCCAACCACCACAGGTGCAGCAAAAGCTCTGACGCACATATTTCCAGATCTGGCTAACGTTATAGGAGGTTGCGGGATACGTGTTCCTGTCCCAAATGGCTCATTGACAGACATTACACTCAACTTAAAAAAAGATACAACCATTCAGGAAATTAATGATACTTTTGACCTAGTTTCGAAAAATGAGCTAAAAAACGTACTTTTTTATACGAAAGACCCTATAGTTTCTATAGATATAAACAATAGTTGCTATTCCTGTACGTTTGATTCTCAGATGACTTCTGTTCTCGGTAAAATGGTGAAAGTAATAGGATGGTATGATAATGAAACCGGGTATAGCAGTCGAATTATTGATGTAATACAATTGTTAGTCCATAAAAATTACCTTTGATAATTTTACGATCATATAGAAACCATTTTAGATTATTAGTCCTGTTAGGGCTTTTTTGGTTTGTAAACCCTCTATGGTCGCAAAATGCTGATGAAGTAGACAAAAAGTTGTCACAATACTTCAAGGAATATACTACTTACAAGAACCAGGGCAAGTTATCTCTAGCCTTTGACGTGCTGAGCGATGCGCAAGAATTTGCTGAAACTAGCTTAGATGAAAAAGGGATGATAGACTCGTATCATCGTTTGGCCTTGTTAAATCTTCAACGTGGTGATAATGAGAATGCACAATTTTACATCGATAGAGCCTCTAAAATATTAGAACAATATTCATCTTATCCGCGAGGGGAAGGATATAATAAATTTGTAGAGGCTAATCTTCTATTGGATGCCGGTTTTAATTTTAGAGCGCGTCTACGTTTAGATGAAGCTAAAAAATTGAGTAACGATCGGAATCTACTGAATAATATGCTCCTTTTAGAAGGACTTATTTTTAATAGCATAGAGGACTACGAAAAGGCAGCTGTTAGTTTTAATTCGCTGGTTATTAACACCGATGATATTGAAAAGGCCTATTTAACTACAAGAGCCCATCTGGGATTGGCAGATCTTTATATTCGCACAGAAAATTATGAAGAAAGCATTAAGAATAGCCTGAGTGTCATAGAACTGGCCAGGACCCATAATTTTAGTAGTGAGTTGCTGCAGGCGAATGAATATCTGGCCACAGCCAATGAATTACTTGGAAATTTTAAACTGGCCCTGCAATACAAGGAAATCATTGTAAAGGTGAAAGATTCCATCTTTACCATTGAAAAAATAAAGGCTGAGACCAACAAAGCGGATAAACTGGCAATGGAGGATGCCAAGAAGGAGATCATCAGACAGGATGAAAGAATTGAAGCCTTAAGTGAATCTGCCAACCGATCTGAAATTACTGCCATCCTAACCTCAGCATTCCTTACCATCATCTCCTTACTGGCAGTCTCACTTTACAGGAACAACCAGATCAAATTAAAAACCAACGACCTGCTTCAAACTAAAAATAAAGAGTTACAAGCCGCACGGGATGCAGCCGTACAGGCAATGGAAGCCAAGACCAATTTCTTGTCTACTGTTAGCCATGAACTAAGGACACCACTTTATGCGGTAACTGGCCTCACTCATCTCCTGCTCGAAGAAAATCCCAGTGAAAATCAAAAAGAACATCTGAAATCACTGAAGTTCTCAGGAGACTACCTATTGAATTTTATCAATGATATCTTACAGATCAATAAGATTGACGCTGATAAATTAGAGCCATCGAGTATTGATTTTTACCTGAAAAAGATCCTTAGTGAAGTGATAGATTCACTACAGCAAAGCGCCAAGGAGAATAACACCGAAATATTGCTGGAATACGACAATGAGATTCCTCAGCATTTGATGAGTGACCCATTGAAACTATCTCAGATCTTTATAAACCTTATTGGTAATTCAATAAAATTTACCAAGAATGGAAAAGTGACCCTCATTGCCAAATTGGTGAAAAAGGAGGAGGAAAATGTAACTATCTATTTTGAAGTAAAGGACAATGGCATTGGGATCTCTGAGGAACAGCAGCAGCACATCTTTGACAGCTTTGAACAAGGTTCGATACAGATCAACCGGGAATACGGAGGTACTGGTCTAGGACTCACTATTGTAAAAAGTCTCCTAGGACTGTTTGACAGTCAAATTCAGTTGAAAAGTAAGGAAGGGAAGGGAAGTTCATTCTTCTTTGAATTGGTATTAAAATCCAAAGACAGTATAGTGGATGACATTCCATTTGAATTGGAACATAAGGAATACGATCTCAACGGAATGCATGTGCTGGTGGTAGAAGACAACAAGATAAACCAGGTGATCACCAAGAAAATGCTTACTAAACGGGGAGTAAGTTGTGATATTGCTGAAAATGGCCTGGAAGCAATAGATCACGCCAACAGAAATCAGTACGACGGAATCTTAATGGACATTCATATGCCCGGTATCAGCGGTGTAGAGGCTACTATTGAGATCCGTAAGTTCGATAGAGAAACACCTATCATTGCATTGACCGCTATCTCCCTAGATGACAGTCTGGAAACTTTCTATGCAGCAGGGTGTAATGATGTTGTAACAAAGCCTTTTAAACCTGAGGTATTCTATCAAAAAATAGGGGAGAACTTTCTGGAAAACAAGGAAAAAAAATCGGCTTCATAAATTGGCAATTGTTCTGCTAAGCAGCTCTTTTCCATTGCCTAAGAAAACGTGTCTTACAGACAAATAGTAAGCCTTAGGTACATTTCCTTCCATCCTGATAAAATCTTTTTCAGTAGTTAAAATCACAGGGGTTGAACGCAACTCTTTGTACTCTGCTGCCGTAAAATAATGATGATCTGAAAATCTGCGATGCGTAAAACCAATACCCGCTGCCTCTAAATATTGAAGTAATGGCTCGGGATTTGCAATGCCAGTGACCAATAGGATCTCATCACCCAGATCTTCCAGTTTTTTAGAATCCTCCATCCCATGTACCACATCGCCATAATCGAATCCGCAGAACAGGAGTTGTTGCTGCGGTAATGGTTTTAAACGGCTCCTGATGGCTTCCTGCTCCTCTAGGCTCAGGTTGAGTGGACATTTTGTGACAATGATGATATTTGCCCTGTCTGCCTCTTTTCTATGATCTCTCAAATTCCCTGTTGGCAAATACCAATCATCTATATACAGGTCGTTAAAAGAAGTAAGTAAAATATACATGCCTGCCTTTACCTTTCTATGCTGATAGGCATCATCTAACAAGATATGACTTGGACAAAATTCCTTTTCAAGCTGCTGAATTCCATGCTGCCTGTTTCGATCAACCGCCACAATAGTACCCGGAAATTTTTTGGCGATCTGTAAAGGTTCATCACCCACCTCTTCCGCACTCATAGTAGGGTCAACTTTCAAAAATCCACTAGATCTTCGCCGGTAACCCCTGCTCAAAACTGCTACCTTTCCTGACATTGTCATATGACTTAACAACCATTCTATCATGGGTGTTTTTCCTGTTCCCCCCGTACTGAGATTCCCAACACAAATAGTGGGAGTTCTATAGGATTTGGACGAAAATATCCCTAGGTCATAACAAACATTCCGCAGGTAAACGACCATGGCATAGAGCAGGGAAAAAGGGAACGCTATTTTTCTCAGGAGTTGCATCGGAACGAAAATATAATATTTTATCTTTGAACCTTGGTATTTTTATAATGATTGTACAAGAAGTTGCGGATATACTAGAAGAACTGGCTCCTTTGGAAAACGCCGAGGACTTTGATAATGTAGGACTCCTGGTTGGTAATCCTAAGGCGCAGGTGACCGGAATTTTGGTGACGCTCGATACCCTCGAAAATGTTGTTGAAGAAGCCATTACCAAGAAATACAACCTCATTGTTAGTTTTCATCCCATTCTTTTTAAAGGCCTTAAGAAGATCACCGGTAAGAATTATGTAGAACGAGTGGTTATAAAGGCCATTCAACATGATATAAACATATATTGCCTTCACACCGCTTTGGATAATGTGACCCAAGGTGTCAACGGAAGAATCTGTGAGGTACTGGGTGTTTTAGACCCACAAATCCTACTACCTAAAAAAAATAATTTATTAAAATTGACCACCTATGTTCCGCAAAAAGAATTGGAGCAAGTAAAAGGTGCTCTTTTTGAAGCTGGAGGCGGAAGTATAGGGAATTACAGCCAATGTAGTTTTACCCTGAAAGGAACCGGGAGTTTCAGACCGGAAAGTGGTGCTCAACCTACCCTTGGAAAACAAGGTGAAACTCATTTTGAAGAGGAAATACAACTGCATATGACCTTTCCGGGGGCTGTGGAAGACAAACTACTAGAAGCCCTGTTTAAGAGCCATCCGTATGAAGAAGTAGCATATGAAATAACGACCCTCAATAATGAGCATCAACACCTGGGAATGGGGATGATAGGGAGTTTAGCGGCTCCCATGGAAGAACATGCTTTCTTTGAACATCTTAAGAACTGTATGAAAGTTCCTTGTATACGCCATTCCAATTTGCTCCATAAACCAATACAAAAGGTAGCTGTGTTGGGAGGCAGTGGGGCATTTGCGATCTCTGTTGCAAGGGCCAAGGGAGCTGATATTTTCATTACCGCAGATGTAAAATACCATCAGTTCTTTGAGGCAGAAAATAAGTTGGTCATTGCTGATATAGGTCATTATGAATCAGAACAATACACAAAAAACCTATTGGTAGATTATCTTACAAAAAAAATCCCTAATTTTGCAATCGCTTTATCAGAAAGCATAACAAATCCCATTAAGTATTATTAACATATGGCAGCAAAGAAAGAAGCTACAGTTGAGGATAAATTAAGAGCCCTATACGATCTTCAACTTATTGATTCCAGGGTAGATGAGATCCGTAATGTTCGTGGTGAATTGCCTTTGGAGGTGGAGGACCTGGAAGACGAGGTTTTAGGACTCAAAACCAGGATGGATAAGTTAAAAACGGATTTGGAGACCATCAATTATGAGATCACAGCCAAGAAAAACCTTATAGACGAGGCAAAGGCCCTGATCAAAAAATATGCTGAGCAACAGAAGAACGTGCGAAATAGTAGAGAGTTCAACTCTCTTGCCAAGGAAGTGGAATTTCAGGAATTGGAAATTCAGCTGGCTGAAAAAAATATAAAGGAGTTCAAGGTTCAGATCGAACAGAAAAAAGAGGTGATCTCAGAAACCAAGGAAAGGTTAACTGAAAGAGAATCTCATTTAAAGCACAAGAAGAGTGAGCTAAATGCAATTCTTGCCGAAACTGAAAAAGAAGAAAAGGCCCTATTACAGCAATCCGACATTTACGAAAAGCAAATAGAAGAACGATTGGTTAAGGCTTACAAGAGAATTAGAACCAATGTAAAAAACGGTCTTGCCGTAGTTGCTATTGAAAGAGGAGCCTCCGGAGGTTCTTTCTTTACCATCCCGCCGCAGGTACAGGTGGAGATCGCTTCCAGGAAAAAGATCATTACTGATGAGCACAGCGGACGTATTCTTGTAGATCCTGCCCTGGCAGAAGAAGAGCAGCAAAAAATGCATAAAATGTTCGATAAGATCTAAAAAGATTCTTACCATACTTTTGAAAGCCATCTAAAACAGATGGCTTTTTTTATACCTTTATGAAAGCAAAGAAATCATATCGCCATGGGCCAAAGACTTCTTTTTATACTTCTTCTCCTACTTATGAACTCAACATTACTGGCACAGGAACTGAGCAACTTCAGATGGAAAAATAGGATTCTTCTGCTTATGGAACCCGGAGGTGATCTGACGAAAGGGAAAGACCAGCTGCGACTCTTTTCTGAGTTTGAACAAGAAATAACAGATAGGGATCTGATCATTTTCATTTTTGATGGGAAGATCATACGCGACAGCACCTTAAAAAAGATAGCTTTTGATGTTCAGAGTATTCCTAACAAAGACTTTCAAGGGGTTTTACTTATTGGAAAGGATGGTGGAGTTAAATTTAAAGAGCAGTTTTTGGTAGATCCTGCCGTTGTCTTTGAACTCATAGATAGTATGCCCATGCGACAAAGGGAAATAAAGATCAAAAATATTCCCTAGACCTTTGGGGATGGTGCATTTTGAAGAAGTTGCAATATGCGATCTTCCACCATTTTACTTTTCCATTGATCTGCAATATTGGGAAGCTTCATTATCTCTCGCATTATGCTTTCCTGAAAATCTCCAATAGCCAGTGCTTCTGCATAGTTCCTGTGCGAGAAAGTGACCCTGGAATAGGTTGGCTCCCACAAAGAGGGATGTTTCTCTGCGAACCACTTCTCAATTCGCTTTTGTAACAAAAAGGATGGATCGGCTGTTTTACTGCTCATTTCAATAAAATTGCGATAGCTTAGTTCTGCAATGGCATCTGCATTAGGTTTTCGATCCTTCTGAAAAGTTTGAAAGATCTTTTCCCAATCATCTCCATACTTAGTCATGATCCGAGATAGCGAGTAAATGTCCTCGAAGCCGGCATTCATACCTTGTCCATAAAAAGGTACAATGGCGTGGGCAGAGTCACCCACCAAGGCCACTTTGTCCCAATAGGTCCATGGATAGCATTTCATGGTGACCATGGCACTGGTTGGATTCTTGAAAAAATCTTCGGTAAGATTTTCAATATCCTGCATCACATTAGGAAAATAGGTAGAAAAAAATGTCTTTGCTTTCTTTTTATTGGTGATCTTTTCAAAAGATACCTCCCCTTCAAATGGCAGGAATAGGGTACAGGTAAAACTACCATCCAAATTGGGCATGGCGATGAACATAAACTTACCTCTTGGCCAGATATGAAAAGAGTGTTTGTCCAATTTATGGGACCCATCCGGATTTGCGGGAATCGTTAATTCCTTATACCCTACATCCAAAAAATCCTGAGAATAATTAAACCGACTTCTTCGTTGCATCTTGTGACGAACTCGTGAAAATGCACCGTCACAGCCAAATACAATGTCATGATGATATGCCTTCCATTCGCTTTTCTCGGTATCACCTGTATACAAAGTAGCTGTAGGAAGGTCTACGTCCCAAACTTTTTCATTAAAAATAAACTCAACCCCTGCTTCTTCGGCAAGGTCGATCATTTTACGATTAAGCACTCCTCTTGAGATAGACCAGATAGCCTCTCCTTCTTTCCCGTACTTTTGAAAATATTCGGGCTGATCTAGTACGTGCATAGCCCGTTTATACAAGGGTATAGCGATCTTTTTAATCTGGTCCTCAATGGCCACTTCCCGCAATGCCCTCCAGCCACGGTCACTCATAGCCAGGTTTATAGACCGGCCGGAAAATTCTATGGTACGAATATCCGGGCGCCTGTCAAAAACAGTAATGCGATGTCCAAAACGTTGAAGGTATATAGCGAGTAATGAGCCAACAAGTCCCGATCCTACTATGGCAATGTTCTTTGGGCTTTGCGTCATGTTTGTCGCTGCGGGATTTATTATAAAACGTAAAAGTAAGAAATAATCATCAGAGGTCTCTTGTTCAATTTATCATTCACTTAACGTTTTTTTGTTCACCTTTTATATATATTCGTTAAACATAATTACACAATGAAACATCACCGTTCAGATGACATAGCGCAACTCCCTTCTCGTTTCAGGGCAAATTTGATCAACAGCGTAACGGGATATAAATCGTGCAATCTCATTGGCACCAAATCTTCAGAAGGCATGGCTAACCTTGCTGTATTCAGCTCAGTGATGCATATAGGCAGCTCCCCTCCTCTGCTGGGTTTTATCCTGAGACCATTAACAGTGCGCAGGGACACATTTACTAACATAAAGGAGCTTGGTTACTTCACGGTGAACCTGGTTTCGGCTGACATGCATCATAGGGCACATCAAACAGCAGCGAAATATGAAAAAGATGTCTCAGAATTTACCGCTGTTGGATTCGAGGAGTTATACCTCGATGGATTTGCAGCTCCTTACGTGGCAGAAAGTACTATTAAAATTGGTTGTCAATACAAAAATCATTACTCACTCGCCGAGAATGGTTGCCTGCTGGTCATAGGATCTATTGAGAGGCTTTATTACCCAGAAGAGATACAAGACACAGATGGCTTTCTAAGGCTCGATAAAACAGATACCGTTGCAGCCATGGGGATGGATGGCTATGCCTTACCAACCTTCCTCAACAGGATGTCCTATGCCAGACCCGAAAGTGAATCTATCATACTACCCGATGGCACATAAAAAGCAATTGCTTCCCAGTAAACTGTGTGTCATCTGCGGCAAGCCATTCCTATGGCGAAAAAAATGGGAGAAAAATTGGGAACATGTGTTGTATTGTAGTGAGCGATGCCGAAGAAACAAAGTTCAAAGAAATTAAATTATAAATAGCATTAGTAAAGTTCTTATGAATACACTGGTATGGTTTCGAAATGATCTTAGGGTAAAGGATAATCAGTCCTTATCGCTGGCCTGCAAACAACAAAAAGTGATCGGTGTGTATTGTCTTAACCCCGAATTACTCCAAGAAGGTTCTTTTGGATTTCGAAAAATGGAAAAATACCGGGTAAACTTCTTATTAGAATCACTACAAACGCTTCAGGAAAATCTGGAGTCCCTTAATATCACTCTTTTGGTCTATTTGGAAAAACCTAAAGACATCTTACCTGCACTAATTGAAAAATATGATATTCAACAGGTATATCTGCAAAAGGAATGGACCAGGGATGAGTGTAATGAACTGGCACAGGTAAAGGAGTTGTGTGCCTCCAACACAGCTTTCATTGAAAATTATGATCAGTTCTTGTTCCATCCTGCCGATCTTCCGTATCCTGATGTTACCAATATTCCGGATGTTTTCACCACCTTCCGCAAGAAGTGTGAAAAATATTCGAAGGTCAGACCATCTGTTTCAAAACCAGACGCAAAACCATCGGAAAACCTACTTTCAGACAAAACCCCGGTTCCCACTTTATCCGGTTTGGGTTTTACTCCTTTTGACCCTCACCCCCATTCCGCTTTTCCATTTAAAGGAGGAGAAAATGATGCCCTGGAAAGGGTTCAGGAATATTTTTGGGATACCCGTAAACTGGCCTTTTACAAGCGAACAAGAAATGGGTTGCTTGGAAAGGATTACAGCTCCAAACTTTCAGCCTGGTTAGCCAATGGTAGCATTTCTGCCCGAAATGTCTATTGGGCCATAAAACAATTTGAAAAAGAAGTTACAAAGAACCAGGATACCTATTGGCTGGTTTTTGAACTTTTATGGCGTGATTATTTTAAATATATTTCGCTGAAATATGGCAACAAGATCTTCCATCTGGGTGGTATTCTGAACAGGTCCTACGAATGGGAAACGTCAGAAAAGACAAGACTGTCCTGGATTCATGGATCCACAAGAGAACCTTTTGTAAATGCCAATATGATAGAGTTGGCCAAGACCGGCTGGATGAGCAATAGAGGAAGGCAAAATGTAGCTAGTTACTTAGCTAAAGAACTAAAACAAGACTGGCGATTTGGAGCTGCATACTTTGAATCGCTCCTCATTGATTACGATGTTCACAGTAATTGGGGAAATTGGATGTACAATAGTGGTGTAGGCAATGACCCAAGGGATAGAAAATTCAATATTAAAAGACAGGCAGAAATGTATGACCCGGCAGCCAAATTTCAAAATCTATGGCTTCAGGATACCCTATTCTAAAGTTTCAATATTTCTATGAAAAAACTCCGACTCTTATTAGGCGACCAACTTAACACGGAACACAACTGGTTCACAAAAGTTGATCCTGATTGTACCTATCTCATGGCCGAATTGAAACAGGAGACCAACTACGTCACCCATCACATTCAAAAAGTGGTCGCTTTCTTTTCTTCCATGCGTTCATTCGCTGCCTTTCTATCAGATAAAGGACATAGGGTTATTTATGTAAAGATCAATGATCCTGATAATCCGCATGATCTTAATGAGCTCATTCTTCAGCAGGTAGATAAGACATCCGCTGAGAAATTCGAATATCTCCTCCCGGATGAGTACAGGTTAGACGAACAACTTAAGGAAATAGCCTCAACCTTATCTATCCCAGCAGAAAGCTTTGATACAGAGCATTTCTTTACCACCAGGAATACACTCAAAGATTTCTTTGCCGGTAAAAAACAAATGGTGATGGAATCATTCTATAGAATGATGCGTAAGAAGAACAACATTATGATGATTGAAGGTGACCCAGAGGGAGGTAAATGGAATTATGATCAAAGCAATCGCAAGAAATGGAAAGGCACTCCTCCCATACCGCCATTTTATAAACCAAATAAAGACGTAAGCGGTCTTTATGAAGAAATACAAAAGGCCGGGGTGAAGACCATTGGAACACTAGATCCCTATTCTTTTAACTGGCCCACGAATCGAGAAGAGAGCCTGCAAGTATTGAGTTATTTCGTTGAAAATCTTCTGATCCACTTTGGTGATTTTCAGGATGCCCTTCACACAGATCAAAAATTCTTGTTTCACTCCCGGCTTTCGTTTGCTATGAACAGTAAGATGATTTCCCCAAAGGAAGTCATTGAGAAGGTCATAAATCATTACGAAAAGAATAAAGATGATATAGACATCTCCCAGGTGGAAGGATTTGTACGCCAGATTTTAGGTTGGAGAGAGTTTATGCGCGGTATTTATTGGAAAGAAATGCCCACTTATAAGACTCGTAATGCCTTGAAGAATACAAACCCTCTTCCTGATTTTTATTGGACAGGCGATACTAAAATGAATTGTCTTAGCCATGCAGTTAATCAAAGTTTAGAAGACGCTTATGCTCATCATATTCAACGTTTGATGATCACAGGGAACTACGCCCTGCTCACTCAAACGCATCCGGATGAGGTGGACAACTGGTATCTGGGGATCTATATAGATGCCATTGAATGGGTAGAGATCACAAATACCCGGGGCATGAGTCAATTTGCAGATGGGGGAATTGTGGCGACCAAACCCTATGTTAGCAGTGCCAACTATATCAACAAAATGAGTAATTATTGCGAAGGGTGTTACTATGATCATAAAAAGAAAACCGGAGAATCTGCCTGTCCTTTTAACGCTTTATACTGGAACTTTCTCGATGCAAAAAAAGATCATTTCAAAAACAATCCCAGAATGGGCATGATGCTTACTTTATTAGCTAAAAAAGACAAGAAGGAAATGGATGAAATTAGAAAAAGAGCTGCCCGGATCATTCAATATCCCGAACAATTTTAGCGAAAATTAGTGGTACCACTGATCCAAAAACCAGGTTTGATTCGTAACTATTGCTCCATCCGCCTTTGGCGTCCATATATACAAAAAGTCCGGCAACAAAAATTACCGGACTTTTTATTTTAAAGAGTATTCGTTATTCTAGAATTCCGTCTACAATACCGTATTCAACAGATTCTTCTGCTCCCATCCAATAATCGCGGTTGAAGTCTTTCATGATCTTCTCAAAGGTCTGTCCGCAGTTCTCTGCAAGTATCTTTGCCCCCAATTCCTTGGTCTTAATGATCTCCTTAGCCTGGATCTCAATGTTAGAAGCCTGTCCTCTTGCTCCACCACTTGGTTGATGGATCATCACCCGTGCATGTGGTTGAATGAATCGCCTCCCTTTTTTACCCACTGAAAGCAGTATGGATCCCATAGACGCAGCAAGGCCTGTACAGATTGTAGACACCGGACTTTTTAAGGATGTAATGGTATCATAGATAGCAAATCCTGAAGTAACATAGCCTCCCGGACTATTAATATAAAGCTGAATTTCCTTATTATTAAGCATGTCCAGATACAATAACCTATCAATGACATGCTTGGCAGAATCATCATCTACCATGCCCCACAGAAATACTTTTCTTTCCTGTAAAAGTTTCTCATTTATAGCTTCTTGTACCTTTCCTTTTTTAGCACTCATATTATCATTTATTTATTCTCAAAGGTACGCATTTACCCTCCATTTTGCCAAGCGACTTTTGGTCAAAAAACATCCTGGAGTCCCATATGTCAAAAACACAGTATATTTGGTAAAAATCATACTATGAATAAGTCATTTATTTCTTTATGTTCCCTAATAATCCTTTTGATCAGTTGTAAATCTGAAAAGAAAACAACCCCGGTAAAAGAAGACACCATCCTTGAAAAAGTAGCTAAAGCCCATGGATATAATGAATGGAATTCGATAAAAGAAATTAGGTTTACCTTTAATGTAGATCGCGATACCACACATTTTGAAAGATCCTGGGTCTGGGATACTAAAAGTCAGGAAGTACAAGGAATCTCAAATGGTGATACTATAATATATAACCGAAAAGCAGTAGACAGCCTGGCAACGAGAGCAGATGCTGCTTTTATCAATGACAAATATTGGCTGCTGGCACCCATCAATATCCTATGGGACCAGAATAACCTCAGCTATACATTCGAAGAGACTGCTCTTGCGCCCATTAGCAATGATTCGCTGCCAAAACTTACAGTAGTATATGGGAATGACGGAGGTTATACCCCGGGTGATGCTTATGATTTTTATTTGGGTGATGACAACCAAATCAAAGAATGGGTCTTCCGCAAGGGAAACAGCCCGGAACCATCTAGTGTAACAACCTGGGAAGGGTATGAATCTATCAACGGATTGAACATCTCAACGATGCATAAGAACAAAGAGGGAAATTTCTCGCTGTATTTCACGAACGTGGAAATTCTGAAGTAATGTCACCCTGTCTTTCTAGTTCTTCTCTTAAGGAGTAATGTTGTCGCCAATACTGCTACTACCCCTCCTAAAAGGACCATAAAACTGGTATTGAGTGAAAACTGTTCTGCCAAAAAACCAAGGATCACGGGACCTATAAGAAAACCCGAATAACCTGTACCTGCAATGAATGCAACTCCCTGAGAAGATTCAACACCCTTTACATTTCCGCCTATCCTAAAGAGCTCGGGAATGATAACCGAAAAGCCAAGACCTGTTAAAGCAAAACCGGCGATCGCCAAATACGCATTGGCCATTAAGACCAATACATAGCCAACAATGGCTATAGCAGAGCCCAATGCAACGATCTTAACCGAACCTATACGAGCACTTATGGCGTCTCCCAGAAAGCGACCCAGGGTCATCGTAATTTGAAAACCTAAGAATCCAGCACCCCAAATGGCTTCCGGAGCCAGGGATACTTCTTTTAAAAAGAGACCACTCCAATCAACAATGGCACCTTCACTCCCCATGATAACAAAAGATACGATCCCCAACAGCAATAGTGGTTTAAAATTCCGAAGGCTAAAGGGTTCCTTTTCTATGGGAGCCGCGACAATTAGCTTATAACGTTTATGAAATATTAAATTGATGCCAAAAACAAGAGTAATTGCTAATAGCATGTGTAACATTCTATTTCCAAATACAAGGATCAAAAAACTTCCCAAGCCGGCAATGACTCCACCCAAACTAAAAAACCCATGAGAAGCCGACATAAAATTTTTTTTATCCTCCTTTTCTATCTCAGTAACCAAAGTATTCATTGAGATATCTAAAAATCCATTAGCTGATCCAAAAAAAAACAATGCTATTGCCAAAGTGAGAAAACTCGTAGCCATCAGGGGAAAGATCGCTGTAATACAAAGTAAAATGATGCCTAGCCAGGTGGCTCTGCCAACCCCTAAGCGATTAATGATGCGGGAAGCAACCGGAAATACTGTGAACACTCCAAAAGAAAGAAAAAACAAGGCAATACCTAAGGTTGCTTTATCAATTTCCAGATCTTCTTTAACCGTTGGGATATAAATTGCCCAGGTACCAAATAGGATATTAAGACTGGCAAATGCCCAAGCAGGACCAAAGTACCTGGGATTAGACAATATTAGCCGTAAAGATCTCATAGTGGTTAGGAATTACAGAGCGGTTACGATAGCTGCTTATTTAAAATGCCCTCTTTCAAAATTTGTCCAAAACGGAACATATCTTCATAAGAACAATAGAAAGGCGCCGGGGCCAAACGTATCACATTGGGTTCTCTCCAGTCTGTAAT
>JAHEHU010000138.1 GCA_024639765.1 Eudoraea sp. | reverse complement strand
TCACTGCCGTTGAGCAATAATTGACAATTGCCTTTATGCAATAGCTGCTCATAAACAATATTGTCCTTCTTAACCAGAAGTTTAAAATAGTCGGCTTTAAAATCCACGCTTACTTCGCTATACCTGTTAGTATTATTCGGGGTTTCCATAGTGATTAATAAAGTCCCCCGGAAGGATGCCCAGACGGTATTGGGATCATGATAAGCTATAGATCTTTCCAGGAGGTTTTCTGCTGTCATTTCCTGTGCAATACCCTTAAAAGAAATAATTAAAACGAGAATAAATAAAATGTATTTAATCATGGAAACTTAACTTTATCATCACCAGGTGTAGTGCAAGTTCGAATATTTATTTTAAATTGTTTTACTACTGTCGACAACTACTTATAATAAACTACCCAATGGAGTTCGGATTTAGCGATATATTACAACTTTTAGGGGCCCTGGGCCTCTTTCTCTTTGGCATGAAGGTGATGAGTGATGCCTTGTTGCTTTTGGCCGGGAATAAAATGCGGGGTATTCTCGCCACTATGACCTCCAATCGTTTTTTGGGGATTTCTACCGGCTTTTTAATTACCTCCGTTATTCAATCCTCCTCTGCCACTACACTCATGGTAGTGAGTTTCTCCAATGCTTCCTTATTAACCCTTACAGAATCTATAAGCGTCATCATGGGCGCCAACATAGGAACCACCATCACAGCCTGGTTAATAACGATCCTTGGTTTTAAAGTAAGTATGAGTGCCATTGCCCTGCCTTTGGTTGGGTTTGGATTCCTTTTTATGTTTTCCAAGAAAGAGAATTTGAAAAACTGGGGTGGATTTATCATAGGATTTGCCATACTCTTTATTGGATTGCAATTTTTAAAGGAAGCCATGCCTAACATTAATGAGAATCCCGGGATCCTTCAGTTTCTGAACAGGTATGCAGATATGGGGTATGGGTCCGTTTTGCTGTTTTTGTTAATTGGTACCGTTCTTACCGTTATTATACAATCCTCCAGTGCTACCATGGCCTTAACCCTGATCATGACTGCTGAAGGATGGATCCCGTTTGAGTTGGCTGCAGCCATGGTTTTAGGAGAAAACATAGGAACCACTATTACTGCTAATTTGGCGGCTATAGTTGCCAATTTCCAGGCAAAAAGAACAGCCAGGGCTCACCTGATTTTTAATTTTATAGGTGTCATATGGATGTTGGTGTTGTTCTATCCTTTCTTAAGCATGATCAGTTGGTTTACGCAACAATTAGGCAGTGAATCGCCATATTTAAGTGCAGCGGCCATTCCTGTGGCGATCTCCCTTTTTCATACAGTATTCAATGTAATGAATACCTTCCTTTTGGTTTGGTTTATAAATCCGATCGCCAAAATTGTTGAATGGGTGGTTCCGGAAAAGGCAGAGCCGGAAAGAGAGATAGATGAGCCAAAATATTTGAATGAAAAAATTGCGCAATTCCCGGAAACAGTGATTGCATCATTGGTAAGTGAATCTAAATACTTATTCCAAAACGCTATTTTCCAAATTGTTACACACGCCTTAAACATTCATAGGGAAGATATTAAATCAGACCTAAAAGCTAAAAAGGTGGTAAAAAAGTCCAAGGTGGATATGAAAACCGATGTTCGCGCTTTGTATCTGAGAAAAGTGAAGACCATTTACGGAGAAATTATACGGTATGCCACCAATGCTCAAAGTACCTTAAAGTTATCCAAGATTCAGAACAACCGGGTAATGGAAATTAAAGTGGCCAATAGAAAGATGGTTGAGGTCATCAGGGATGTAAAGGAATTAAGAAGGAATGTAACAATGTATCTAGACTCTGATAATAAGAATATTAAAAAAGAATATGACAGCTATAGAAAGCTAACCGTTCAAGTACTTCGGCAAATTTATAATGTTCCTTTGGATGGGGTCATAGAGACGTATCAAAAAAGTCTGATGGATCTGAGAAAAAGAACCGAAAAAAATCTTAAAGCCCATAATGTAGAAACAGATCGCCTGATTCGTGAAAATTTGATCACAACAGACATGGCCTCCTCATTGGTCAATGACAATGATAATGTGCAGAATATTCTTGACAACTTAATTACTGTTGCCGAATTGCTGTATTGCAGAAAGGATACATTGCTTGCTCCAAAAAATGATCAAAAACTTATAATGGAAACGGAGGCTTACTAATCTAATAGTAGCCCCCGCCATTATTCCAAGTATACTCTATTCAATTTAAACCACCTCTATTCTTCTTTGGTAGGAGGCTCAATTGACCTATCATGTTTTGAATAATAAAGTTCCAAAAGATTCATGGTTTCTTCCATAAGATCCTTTGTTTCCAACAATAAAGAGAAATATAAGACCGTATTCTTCGGACTCGATTCTTCAGATCTGGTGCGTGTAATTTGCTTCTCAATTTTTTCTGAAACCAAATCGTACAATCGCTGCTTTTGAGTAAGAATTTCACCAATTTCCTCATAGGATCCGTTGTCGAATGCTTGTTTGGTTTTACCAAATAAAGACTCAAGTTCCTGATTGATTTCGGTTAGTTCCTTAACCTGATTGAATTTTAACTTCTTGTGATTGTTGTTAACATGTTTGTGACTAATCTTAGTAATATATTCCAAAGATTGAGTTATATCTGTAAGATAGCTCAGAATACTTATGTAGAAATTACTCGCCTCTAAGCTGGTATCATCGAGATTTTTAATGAAATAGAATAAATGGTCACGGAGGTCATCTATTTCGGCAGATAATTTAACCACATTACCCTTATTCTTTTTAAGCTTATCTAGATCTTGTTTGGCCAATCCTTCTATACTATTCCTGTATAACTTGCTGCTTCGTTTCATTACATTGGAGATATTCGAAGAACTTTCCGAAATGACTCCTTGTATAGACCGGCTTTCTGTTTTTACCAGTCTGTCCTCTGCAAGAATAGCCTTGGATTTCCTGTTATAGGAAATGTAGTTACGGGCCAGCAACAAGATGGCAACAAATAATAAAATGGCTATAGCTGCACCCTTCCCAAAGCTTATGATCGCCAGAATTATTCCGGAGGCAACAAAGGCAATGATAGCTGTTAAGAACCAGCCACCAATCACATTAAGAACTCCAGCAACTCTGTACACCGCACTTTCGCTACCCCATGCTCTATCTGCAAGAGAAGTACCCATTGCTACCATGAAGGTAACATAGGTTGTGGACAAGGGTAATTTATAGGAAGTGGCAATGGAAATTAGAATTCCTGCTACCATGAGGTTTACAGCAGCCCTCACCATATCGAATGCGGGCAACTCGTGCACTTTACCTTCGGGTAAGGCAATCGTTGGTTTTTTAAAGCGTGAATTTACTTTGTTCATCCAGGAATTAGGTACTACAGTCGCAGTGTATTCAGAGACCATCATGGTAAACCGTACTAGATTTCTTGACAGAAAATTAGGCTCAAAGCGCTCTTTGGTATCAGATTGTCTTGATAAGTTGATCTCTGTATCGGCAACATAGCGTGCCTTTTTAGAGAACCATAAGGTAACGACCATCACCATTCCTGAAATAAACAATAAAATAGTTGGGGTGGGCACTTTAGAAGCTAACACGCCCATGCTAAATTCTGTAGCCGGAACCCCAGAAACGACCCAAGCCTCATATGACTGATATGCTGCAATAGGAACACCAATAAAGTTTACCAGGTCATTCCCGGCGAAAGCCAAAGCAAGGGCAAATGTGCCTACACCAATAATTAGTTTGTAAATATTAACCTTTAAAAAGTTAACAAGGATATAGGATAGTACAGACCAAAAAACTAAGCTTACCGCAATAATAGCGTATACCTGTGCTTCAAGGAATTGGCTGATGGTAACACCTCCAATTAAATCATAACTTTCACCGGCATAAGGAGTACCTTTAATACCCTTCATAAAGATGAAATAAGTGATAGCCGATAATGCGATTCCTCCAAATATGGCTCCAACCCATTTAGCTTTTTGCTCAAAGTCATAGGACAACAAAACACGGGATATCCATTGCACAAAGGCACCTACGGAAAATGCAACTACTACAGATAGTAGTATTCCCATAATGATCTCAAAGGCTTTGGAAGTGTTGATATAGTTTATGATATCGCTGAAAGTGCCTCCATCAATACCTATCTTAATAATGGACATAGCAACTGCCGCTCCTAATAACTCAAATACAATGGAAACGGTTGTTGAGGTAGGCATGCCTAGAGTGTTAAAAAAGTCTAGGAGCAATATATCAGTGATCATAACAGCCATAAAAATGAACATGATCTCATTGAAATAGAACTCACCGGGATTAAAGATCCCTTTCCTGGCTACTTCCATCATCCCACTGGAAAATATAGCTCCAAATGCAATTCCTAAACTTGCTACGATCATAATGGTCCTAAAAGAGATGGCCTTTGACCCTATGGCCGAATTGAGGAAGTTCACCGCATCATTACTGACTCCTACTACTAAATCTGCCACTGCCAAGGCAGCTAGCGCAATGATCATTATAAAGTAAATGTTTTCCATAATTTCTTTAAAATAAGGCTGTAAATATCTTAAGTATGCGTGTAATTTGTGTTATGTAATGGTTATTTCTAATTTTAAAAATGAACATCTAGTTGTAATCTGAACATCACTTCATTGGCTCCATTCTCAATTGAAAGATAACTTAAATCTGATTGAACTTTAAGTTTGTGTCCAACTAAATATTTAGAGACGCCAAAAGTATATTGGCTCTCAGGACTTCTTCCGGTAATACCTTCATCTAATTTTATATTTGTAAACCTTCCGGAAACTTCCCAGTTACTTGGAAATACATAACCACTTTGAAGATTTATTCCCTTGCCAACCCATACCACATCACCTGTTGCAGTCCCGTCGGAATTTACGGCTATAGGGTCTTTCGCATCTCTTTCTGCGTATTCTCCCATCAATGAAAATCCATTGTATTTAAACATAATATCTAGAAACAACGTATTAATAGTTGTTTCATAAACACCCACATCGTTTAGCATATAGGACCCTAAATTACTTCTGGTCCTAACAGCATTTTGATTGGAATCATATGTAAGTGCCATCAATAACTTGGGGGTTTGCTCTCTTTTAAGGTCGGCTCCACTATAATCTCCACCTCCATCAAACTCACCAAACGGGAGTAATTCAATTCGCCCGGTGTACTGATATCCTCCCAGATTACCATCGGTAACATTTCGTCCCTCGCCCTGTGAGAAGGCAATTTTTTCTCTCACAACAAAGGAATTGGACAGATCGAAATGATGTCTCAGCTGAAAGCCCATGTCCCGATCTATATTAAACCTACTATTGACCAAAGACCGGTCTACCTGTTGTAGATTTCCTGAAGAGATTAC
>JAHEHU010000137.1 GCA_024639765.1 Eudoraea sp. | reverse complement strand
TAAATTTTGAGGACTCATATGGAGTACCCTGAAAAGTAAGACTTTGATGGTACTGTACACGAGTGGTATCATTGGGTTCTGCAGACAAGATACGTTCATAGACAAGTTTTCTGAAAGCTTCCAGGTTGAGAGCATCTATGATAAAACCTTGCTGTCCCTTGATACTCAAAGGAAGGATCCGGTCTTTTTCAGCGAAGGATTCATCAGAAACAAAGGCAATGGGTAAGAAATAATGCTGGTAAAAGGCTTCCTCAAAGTTTACTTCAAGTAATAGTCCGTAGTATACCTCTCCTTTTTGTTGTATACGAAAGTACTCCTGTAATTCAATGTATTTAAGTTTACTGCTTTTACCGCCATACCAACGTTGTTTCACCACATAATCTTCCAGGATCTCAGAAAGGAATGCATCAATGAACTTTTTATCATCCATGAGGTTTTCCCACGTTACGTCAAAGACATAAGGGGGTTCCAGAGATGACTCCTGCTTTTTGTTGGCCATTGTTATTTTTTTATTTCAAATACATGGAAGGGGAGACTTGCAGGAAGCTCTACAAAATTCCATTCCTGGTACCAAAGGTAACTATTGTCGGTAATGAGATCGTGCATCTGCATGGGTTTGCCCGCTTCGATCCCCATTTCGTTCAAAGGCAACTGCACCATTCCCTGCTGGGCGTAATAGGAATCTAGGTTGATAATGATCAATGTTTCATCTGTTCTATCATCGTTCCATTTATAAAAAGCCATCAGTTTGTCGTTTTCTACATGGCAAAACCGAATATTGTTAGTTTGCTGTAAAGAAGGATGGCTCCTGCGGGCATGGTTGATCTTAGTAATCAGATACGTTATCTTATTCTCAATAGTCCAATCCCAAAACCGTACTTCATATTTTTCCGAATGCAGATATTCCTCCTTACCCGGCATGGCATCTGTGACCATGTATTCAAACACAGGACCATAGATCCCCAAATTACCGCAAAGGGTTGCCGCCAAAGCATAGCGTATAAGATGCATGCTTTCATTGGCTCCCTGGAGATGATAGGGGTTAATATCCGGAGTATTGGGCCAAAAATTGGGGCGGTAGTACTCTTTCATTTCAGACTGTGTAAGCTCTGTCATGTATTCTATGAGTTCGTGCTTATGTACCCGCCAGGTAAAATAAGTATATGACTGGGAAAAGCCTTGTTTACCTAATTGCTGCATTACCTTTGGCCGGGAGAATGCTTCCGCTAAGAATAGGACGTCCGGATGTTTTTTCTTCACCTCAGCTATCAACCAGTTCCAAAAATAGTAAGGCTTGGTATGCGGATTATCTACTCTGAAGATGTTGATCCCGAAGCCTATCCAATGAAGGGTAACATCTAGTAATTCCTGCCATAATTCCTTGTATGCTTTGGATTCAAAATAGAAATTGACAATATCCTGGTATTTTTTGGGCGGATTTTCAGCATATTGCATGGTACCATCTGGTCTTTTCCTGAACCATTCCGGGTTTGTTGAGATATACGGGTGATCTGGTGCCGCCTGAAAGGCCAGATCCATTGCTACCTCGAGCTGATATTCCGATGCTTTTTTAATAAAGCGTTTAAAGTCTGCTTCCGTCCCTAATTCGGGATGGATGGATTTATGGCCTCCATGACGAGAACCGATACCCCAGGGTACTCCACTGTCTCCCTCCTGGGCAGCCGTAGCATTATTCTTTCCTTTCCTGTTAACTTCCCCAATAGGGTGTATGGGCGGCAAATAGACGGTATCAAAGCCCATGTTGGCAATTTTTGGCAATAGTCGCTCTGCATCCTTAAAAGTTCCATGAGAACCTTCTACACTTGCCGTAGAACGTGGAAAGAACTCATACCAGGTACTAAATCTGGCCTTTTCCCGATCCACATAGACCTTTAAAATGCTACTGGTGTTTACCAAAGTTCTCAGTGGATATGTTACAAAAAGGCCATGAAGTTTTCCGGAGACAGCTTCTTTTACAGCCAGATCATAACTATTGCCATCCTGAAATGCCTTTATCAGCTGTTCTATATATTCCTTATCCTTTGAAGGGACATTTTTTAAGAGGGATTTTAAGTATTGAACGCCATCGAGCAATTCACTGGTCACAGTTTGTTGATCTCTTAACTTGGCTTCTATACCATGTTGCCAGTTAAGCGGATTATCTACCCATGCTTCTACTTTATAGTCATAAAATCCCTGCTTTATAACGGTGAAAATTGCACGATGAACATCATTGCCAAGATGTTCCATACGCACCGTGGAAAATGATTTTTCATTTTCGTGTTTAAACGAAACATCGGCTTGTACCACATCATGGCCATCCCCGATAACATCAGCAAAGACTTCAATCTTCTCCCCTACAATACGCTTTATAAAATACGTTCCACACTCAAGTTGCGGACTTATATTTTCAATTATCACCCGCTCTTGTTTCATTGGCATAGTTGGTTCATTTGGTTTTGGCTAAAAATAGAAAATATTACCCAAAAGAATCTTCTTAATCCTATAAATTTACTGGGTACATTTGTAGGAGAATCAAGATAGTGTAATTTTTTGGAACGCTTTTTGCTCCTTTATCAAAAATATTTGAAAACTAAAACAAACCCCTATCTGAACATTGTAGTTCAGATTGATTAAAAAGGTATCTATTATGAAAAAAATGTCACTTTTTTTTAGCGCCCTCGCCGTTCTGTTTATGATCTCTTGTGAAGGCCCCGCAGGACCTCCCGGACCTCCCGGATTTGACGGATTTGATGGATTAGACGGACTTGATGGAATTAACATCCTGGGAACGGTCTTTGAAATTGAAGGAGATTTTACCCCGGCAAATGAATATACGTTGTTCTATGAGTTCCCTACCACCCTGGAAGTCTTTGAATCTGATGTGGTCTTGGTTTATATCCTTTGGGATCAAACAGAGGACGGAAATGGAGATCCTGTGGATATCTGGAGACTACTCCCTCAAACCAGATTACTGGACCAGGGCATACTGCAATACAATTTTGATCACACCTTTTTTGATGTGAGCGTTTTCCTGGAATCGGATTTTGATCTTGCCACCCTACTGCCGGGTGATACAGATAATCAGGTCTTTAGGATCGCCATATTACCGGCAGAATACGGTACAACAGGGAAGTTAGACACTTCTAATATAGATGCCGTAATGCGTAGCCTCAATGTAACAGAAAAAGAGGTACAGCGCATTGTATTAAATTAACAGAAAACACCTTACATATCCCCTGTACTTTTTTACAGGGGATTTTTTATGCCTATTTTTGAAAGGAAAAAGAAAAAATATCGACTTTTAATAAAAACGTGCTATGAAAAAAATTATGCTCATCGGGATCTGTCTTTTAGCCATAAGTTGCAAAGGAGTTTCCCAGGAAAAAGAAAATAAGGACAACGCTGTTTCGGGCTCTGAAACTGCTGAAAATACGTATCCCATTACGAAGACCGAGGCAGAATGGCGTGCAGAACTCACTGATATGCAGTTCTATATTCTTAGAAAGGCCGGTACAGAGAATGCCGGTTCCAGCGAATTACTCAGAATAAAAGAACCGGGAACTTATGTCTGTGCTGCATGCAAAACTCCGCTTTTCAGTAGTGAGGCTAAATTTGATTCCGGAACCGGTTGGCCAAGTTTCGATAGGGCCATTGAAGATAATGTAGCCTATGATGTAGATTATAAAATTGGGTATGCACGCACAGAAGAACACTGCGCTGTGTGCGGAGGGCATCTAGGACATGTCTTTGATGACGGCCCCAGAGAAACCACCGGAAAACGCCATTGTATCAATGGTGCTGCCTTACAATTTATACCTGCGGAGTAACCTTCCTTTAGTGTTTGATTAGCTTTTTAATTTATTGCGAGACCGTCCATTGTTCTTGTGAAGATTTTCTATGGTAGAAACTGTAGCTATAAATAAAAAACGTTTCATTTTGGTTTTGTAACTTTGACCCCTTAGAAAAACAGATCTACAAAAAGATAAATAGATGAGCACTTTCGATGTTATAGTTTTAGGGAGCGGACCCGGAGGATATGTAACCGCAATAAGGGCATCCCAGTTGGGATTAAAGACAGCTATTGTTGAAAAAGAGAGCCTTGGCGGCGTTTGCCTTAATTGGGGATGTATTCCTACCAAAGCCCTTTTAAAATCTGCTCAGGTGTTCGAATACCTTAAACATGCCGGTGATTATGGCTTAAAAGTAGAAGGTGCAGACAAGGATTTTGATGCCGTGGTGAAACGCAGCCGAAATGTAGCCCAGGGAATGAGCAAAGGCGTGCAGTTCCTTATGAAGAAGAACAAGATTGAAGTGATCAATGGTTATGGGAAAGTAAGTGCAGCAAAAAAAGTGAAAGTAACCGCAGAAGATGGCAAAGAGACCGAATACAGCGCCAGCCATGTCATAATTGCCACCGGGGCTCGGAGCAGGGAATTACCCAGCTTGCCACAAGATGGTAAAAAGATCATAGGCTACAGAAAGGCTATGACCCTAGAAAAACAACCTAAAAAACTCGTAGTAGTAGGTAGCGGGGCTATCGGTATTGAATTTGCGTACTTCTATAACGCCATGGGGACCGAAGTAACCGTTGTTGAGTTTTTACCAAACGTGGTGCCGGTAGAAGACGAGGAGATCTCCAAACAACTGGAACGTAGTTTTAAGAAGGCCGGAGTTAAAATAATGACCTCATCTGAGGTAACCAAAGCCGACACCTCTGGTGATGGTGTGAAAGTAACGGTCAAAACCCCAAAAGGTGAAGAGATCATTGAGGCAGATGTGGTGCTCTCTGCGGTTGGGATCAAAACAAATATTGAAAACATCGGACTCGAAGAGGTAGGAATTGCCACGGACAGGGACAAGATACTGGTGAACGACTTTTATCAGACCAATATCCCCGGTTACTACGCCATTGGTGATGTAACAGCAGGGCCTGCGCTTGCCCATGTGGCCTCTGCCGAAGGGATCCTTTGTGTGGAAAAGATCTCAGGAATGCACGTAGAACCATTAGATTACGGTAATATTCCCGGTTGTACCTATTGCCTGCCGGAAGTGGCCTCCGTTGGACTTACTGAAAAACAAGCCATTGAAAAAGGCCTGGATATCAAGGTAGGGAAATTCCCTTTTTCGGCAAGCGGGAAAGCACAAGCTTCAGGAAACGCAGATGGGTTCGTAAAAGTTATATTTGATGCGAAATACGGGGAATGGCTTGGCTGCCATATGATAGGTGCCGGCGTTACGGATATGATCGCAGAAGCTGTTCTTGGACGTAAATTGGAAACCACCGGGCACGAGATCTTAAAAGCAGTACATCCCCACCCTACCATGAGTGAGGCGGTCATGGAAGCTGTGGCAGATGCCTATGGAGAAGT